>DNQL01000289.1 GCA_003500765.1 Elusimicrobiota bacterium
CATGGACGGCTCGCTGGCGGCCCGCCGCGAGGAGGCCGTGGCCGCCCTGGATACGCGCAGGGAGATACTTCAGTAAAGGCTTTGGTAGAATATCCGGGGGCCGGCCTGCGGCCCCGAATCCCGCCAACGGAGGAACCGCATGAGCGTTTATACACCCAAACAGCTGGAGAAATACGCCGACACACTTATCTGGGGCCTTACCGCAGCCCGCCCAGTTCCCTTCAAGAAATACGACAAGATCCTGGTCAGGTGCGACCTGGAAGCCAGGGAGCTCGGCGAGATAGTCTACCGCAAGCTGGTCAAGCGCGGCTTCAACGTGGTTTTCAATTTCCTCTCCACCCCGGCCATAGAACGCTCTTTCTTCGAGCATTCCGACGAGAAGCAGCGCGGCTTCCTCGGCTCCTGGGACGAGGAGCTTTACAGGAACCTCAACGGCTATGTCTACATAAACGCGCCGGCTTCGCTCACCCATCTCAAGGATATCGATACCAAGCGCCAGTCGCAGGCGGCCATAGCCCGCAAGCCGCTCTGGGAGATACGCAACGCGCGTGAGTCGAAAGGGCAGTTCGCCTGGACGCTCTGCACCTACCCGACGGAGGAGCTGGCGCGGCAGGCGAAGCTTTCGCTCAAAGAATACGCCGCGCAGATAGCCAAGGCCTGCTATATCAACGAGCCCGACCCGGCGAAAAAGTGGGCCAGCGTGTATAAAGAGGTGCAGGCCATAAAGAAGTGGCTCAACGGCCTCGGCATGGAGACCATACGCACCGAGTCGGCCTCGATGGACTTCGAGGTCAGGCTCGGCGAGCGACGGAAGTTCCTGGGCATAAGCGGCCACAATATCCCCAGCTTCGAGATCTTCACTTCGCCCGACTGGCGCGGCACGCGCGGCGTCTATTTCGCCAACCTGCCCACCTTCCGCGGCGGCAATTACGTGGAGAAGATACGCCTCGAGTTCAAGGACGGCCGCGCCGTGAAGGTCTCCGCTGCGAAGGGACAGGACTATGTCCGCAAGGTCATGGCCACCGACCGGGGAGCCTCGCAGATAGGCGAGTACTCGCTGACCGACCGCCGCTTCTCCAAGATAGACAAGTTCATGGCCGACATACTCTTCGACGAGAACCACGGCGGCAAGCACGGCAACTGCCATGTCGCCATCGGCAGCGCCTATACCGACACCTACGCCGGCGATCCGTCCAAGCTGACCAAAGACGCCAAGGCGCGGTTGGGCTACAACGACTCGGCCGTACACTGGGATATGATCAATACCGAGGACAAGAAGGTCACCGCGACGCTCAAGAACGGCAAGACGGTCACCATATACGAAAAAGGCCAGTTCAAGTACTGACCGGGACGCGCGGGGGTCCGGATGGCCGGGCCCCCCGCGGATAAGTTCCTGCCAAGGGGAATAATGAAAATTGCTAACGCATTAAAGATCGCGGCGGCGGCCGTTCTTTTCCTGCCCGCCTGCCTCCCGGCCCAGTCGGTCGACGACCTGGCCCTCGGGCTCTCGGCGCGGATAAAAACCGAAAAGCGGCTCAAACTGGCGGTCCTGACTTTCCCGTATGTGGACGGGTTTAACTCGTCGGGGTCCAGGATAGTGCAGGAAAGGATGCTGACGGCGCTGGCCGGGAACGATAAATTTAACCTGCTCGAACGGGGCCTCCTGTACAAGGTCCTCGAGCAGAAGAAGCTGGAGATGAGCGGCCTCTTCGATGAAAGCTCCGGCAGCGAGCTGGGCCGGATGCTGGGCGTCGACGCCGTCCTGACCGGGACCCTTCTGGACATAAACGATTCCGAAACCGAGGTCAACGCCAGGGTAATAGACTCCGGGACCGGCGAGATCCTGGCGTCGGGGAAGGCGGTGGTGGCGCGCATCTGGAGCGATAAGGTGGAGCTTCCGCGGCCCATTTTCATCCCTACCGAACTGCCCGACGTCCCGGACGTCAAGGCCCCGGCCGCGGTCTTTCTGGAAGGCGGCTACGACGACATCGACACGCTTGAAAAATACGACGAGGCGGTGAAATTCGACAAGGGCCGGGCCGCCCCGCGCCTGAAAGAGGAGAAGTGGCGGCAATTCGCCCTGGTTTCGGAGAAATATTCCGGCATGGCCCTTAAAAGGGCGCGGGAATGGGCCGATTACGCCGAAGAGCTGGACAAGGCGGAAGAGCTCAGGAAGCGGCGCTTCGAGGCCATGCAGAAGGATTACCAGGTGCTCAAGAGATATCTTGCGCTGGAAGTTGTAAGCAGGCGGCAGAAGGCCGACTGGGCGGAGAAGTTCATGGAGACCTACGGTACGGGCAACGTGTACGCGGCCGATATATCAGGCTATCTGCCTACGGTCTGTTTAAAGGACGGCCTCGCCGGTCTCTGTTACAGGGACGGCACCGTTTTTATCGAGCGGAAGTACCGTGTTATCCGTCCCTTCCATGAAGGCCTCGCCAATGCCGCCGTTAATGACCACGGTTACATAGACAAGGACGGGAAAGAGGTTATACCGTTCAAGTACCAGCTCGCGACCAATTTCAGCGAAGGGCTCGCGGCCGTTGAATTGAACGGCAAATGGGGGTATATCGACAAAAAAGGAACTACGGTCATCCCGTTCAATTACGATAATGCCGGCCTTTTCAGCGAGGGCCTCGCCTCTGTACGCGTCAAAGAAAAGTGGGGGTATATAGACAAGCGCGGGAAACTGGTGACTCCCCTGAAGTACCATCTGGCCCACCCTTTCAGCGACGGGCGGGGGCTGGTGGTGATAAAAGAGAAGGGCAAATCCCTGCACGGCTTCGTGGACCAGAGCGGGAAAGAGGTTATCCCCGCGATATATAACGGAGCCAAGCCTTTCAGTGAGGGCTTATCGAATGCTCACATCGTCAGTGGGGACAATTACGAGTATTTTTTTATGGACAGGCAGGGCATTCGTGTCTTTGAGTTTTCCGGGTGGGCTTTTTCAGAGGGGCTTGCCTGCGTCCTGCGGGAGAACAACTTTGGCTTCATGGACAGGAATGGGGAGAATGTCATCCCCTACAAATTCGGTCTGTGCAATTCCTTCAGCGAAGGTCTCGCAGCCGTGAGCATGGGAGGAGCCTCCAGAAAATGGGGCTACATAGACAGGCGGGGAAAGCCGGTCGTCGATTATATGTACGACAATGTCACGGAGTTCAGGGAGGGTCTGGCTGCCGTGAAGCTGAAAGGCAAGTGGGGCTATATCGACAGGCAGGGGAGCGTAGTTTTGCCGTTCAAGTACGAATTGGCGGGGGAGTTCAATAACGGTATCGCCGTTGTAGAGCTCAAAGGCCGCTATGCGCATATAGACCGCTGGGGGAATTTTTAAATTACAGGGAGCCGCCGCGCGCGACGGGAGGGCCGCCCGCGGGCGGCCCTCCTGCTTTTGTGGCCGCGCCGGTTAATTTGGAATAATGTAATACATGAGCACACTCTTCGCGGCTTTAAAGACCGAGCGCGGCCGTCACGTCGCGCGCGGCGTTTTCCTCGCCGGCTTCTCGGCCACTTTCCTCTTCTGCGGCTACGAATTCATACGCTCGCCCGCCGAATCCATCTTCATGGCCCATTTCAGCGCGGCCGACAAGCCCTACGCGCTGAGCGTGGTGCCGTTCTTCATGGCAGCGCTCATCTATCTCTACGGGCGCTCGCTCTCGGCCTTCGGCGGCTCGCGCACTATGGTCGGCTCAATGCTGGCCTCGGCCGCCGGCCTGGTCGGCCTCTATTTCGCGGTGGGCGTCTTCGGCAAGCCGGCGGCGTTCCTCCTTTATGTCTTCAAGGAGTCTTACGTCGTCATAATCTCGGAGCAGTACTGGTCGTTCATAAACAGCGTGCTGCGCGACGAGGAAGGTAAGGTCTTCAACGGGCCCGTGGCCGGCCTGGGCGCGCTGGGCTCGCTGATCGGCGGCTTCGTCCTCAGCCGCTACGTGGCCGGCTTCGGCACCGAGGCTTTCATCCTTTTCTCGGCCGTCATGTTCTTCCCGGCGGCGGTGCTGATACGCGGCGCCTACCAGCAGGCGGGGGAGCCCAGGCCTTCGCGCGAGGAGGCGGGCGGCCGCCTGGGCCACGTGCACCTGAGCATACTGCGGCAGAACCGCACGGTGCTCTTCATCGCGCTGGTCATCTTCAGCACGCAGGTAGTGGCGACTATGCTGGACATGCGCTTCTCGCTGCTGGTTCAGGACGCCATGCCCGACAAGGACCTGCGCACGGCCTATCTCGGCTCTTTCTGGATGTGGGTGAACAGTTTCTCTTTCTCGATGCAGTTCATCATGGCGCCGCTGCTGCTGCGCTGGGTGCCGACGCGCGGCATACAGGCGGCCATACCGGCCGTGCACATAATCGCCTGCGCGCTGCTGCTGATGGTCCCGTCGCTGGGCCTGGCCGCCGGCGCCTTCCTGCTCTTCAAGGGACTGGATTACTCGATATTCCGCGCTTCCAAGGAGACGCTCTACATACCGTTCTCCTTCGACACGCGCTACCGTGCCAAGCAGGTCGCCGACGCCTTCACCTACCGCTTCTCCAAGGGCTTCACCTCGATGGTGCTCTCGGCGATAAAGGCTTCCGGCGGGATGCCGGGCGGCGCCTACGCGGCCGCCGCGCTGCTGTTCGCCGCGGCCTG
>DNQL01000193.1 GCA_003500765.1 Elusimicrobiota bacterium
TGGCGTCCCGCCGCCGCGCATGTGCCGCCCAGGCCGGAACCCCGCCGGGTCCTGCTCATGCAGGGAGCCTTCCTGGGAGATTGCGTTCTGACCCTTCCCCTGCTCAAACAGCTAAGGGAACTTTTCCCCTCCGCCGCCGTCTCGGTGCTGGCCCGTCCGGAAACGGCGGGNNCGTCTTCGCGCAGGCCGATCCCTCGGCCGCTATTATCGAGGACAGGAAACGCTCGTCCGCGTTCTTCGCCGAGTTCTTCCGCCTTAAGCGGGAACTGCAAAACGGCGCCTTCGACCTGGCGGTCATCCCCCACCGCTCGCTGCGCAGCGCCCTGCTGGCCCGCCTGGCCGGCATCCCGCGCCGCGTCGGTTTCTCCTCGAGCGCGGGGGCTTTCCTGCTGACCGACCGGGTGCCCTTCTCCTGGCTGCTGCACGACCTGGAGCGCAACCTGACGCTGTTGCTGCCGCTCAGGGGAAGCCCGGAACCGGCCTGGCCCGGCCTCTCGTCCCCGCCCGACCCTTTCAAAAAGTTCGGCCTGCCGGATTCCGGGCTTTTCGGCGTCAATCCGGGCTCGGCATGGCCCACCAAGTGCTGGCCGGCCGCGCGCTACGCCGAAGTCATACGGCGGCTTCACAATGAGCTCGGCCTGCGGGCGGTGCTGGTAGGCGGGCCCAAAGAACGCGGGGTCGCCGCCGAAGTGGAGAGGCTCGCCGGCCCGGGCTCGTGCTTCAACCTCGCGGGCCGCACCGACCTGGGCGAACTGATGGCGGTCATAAGGCGTATGAGCCTCTTTATCACCAACGATTCCGGGCCGATGCACATAGCCGCCGCCTACGGAGTGCCGACCGCCGCCGTCTTCGGCCCCACCACCCGCGAGCTCGGCTTCTTCCCCTACGGAGAAAAGAACGAGGTCCTGGAAGAATTCCTCGAGTGCCGGCCCTGCGCGCTGCACGGCTCGCGCAGCTGCCCCAGGGGCCATTTTCTCTGCATGAAACTCATAACCGCGGACAAGGTCCACGCGGCCGCCGTCAGGCTGCTGGGGCTGTCCGTTCCGACCGGAGGACATAAATGACTTACCTTATCGCGGGAGGGGCGCTGGCCGCGGCCGCGGCCTTCAGCGCCCGCTGGACCTGGTGGCGCCCGTCGAAGCCCGGCCTGCCGGTGCTCTGCTATCACAAGGTGGGCGTCCCACCCGCCGGCTCTAAACTCAAGGACCTGTGGGTAAGCCCGGAGAATTTCCGTCGCCAGATGCTCTACCTGAAGGAGAAGGGCTACGCGACGCTGCTTTTCTCGGAACTGCTGAAGATACGCCGCGGCGAAGCCCCGATGCCCGACAAGGCGGCGGTCGTCACTTTCGACGACGGGTACGAGAACAATCACGCCCACGCCTGGAAGATAATGTCGGAGACCGGGACGAAAGGGAATATTTTTGTGGTCTTCGACACCATAGGCAAGGCCAATCTCTGGCACGATCCCGCCTCCGAGCCCTGGGTCAACATGGCCGACCTCCCGATGCTCAAGGAAATGCAGGAGAGCGGCGTGGTGGAGTACGGCTCGCACACGATGTCCCACCCGAAACTGCCCCGGCTGCCGCTGGAGGACGCCGACTGGCAGATGCGCGAATCTAAAAAGCGGCTTGAGGAAGCGCTCGGACGGGAACTGTGCGCCTTCGCCTACCCTTACGGCGCCGGCGCCTATGTGCCGGAAGTCCGGGCGCTGGCCCTGAAATACTACGAGTTCGACTTCAGCTTCACCCAGGGCAAGACCGCCTGGCCCTGGGACAGGGAGGCCGGCCCTATAGACCGGCTGTTCATCAAGGGCTCGGACACGATGCTGGATTTCGCGCTGCAGCTGAGCCGCGGCGCTTCGCGGCTTTAATGCCCCGCTTTTGTATAATCACATACGAGGTGTGAAAAAATGAAAGACCCCGGAATAGGCAAACTTGTGAGCGAACTGGCGATGACCAATACCGAGCTCTGGCACGAAGAGGACAAGGCCCGCGTAGGCGACGTCCCCGCCATAGCGGCCGCCAAGAAGAACATAGACAGGCTCAACCAGAAACGCAACGACCTTATCGAGCGCATAGACGAAAAGGTCCTGGAGACCGTCCACAATGGCTGAGACCGTAGGCAGCCTCGCAGACAAGATCAGCATCATCCAGCTGAAGATCTTCCACATGCGCCAGCAGCTGGAGCGTCCGGACGCCTCCGAAGACCATAAGGCGGCCTGCGCCGCCAAGCTCGAGGTGATGGCCGTTCAGCTCAAGGACCTGGAAGACGAAATGACCCAGCTGGTCTCCGACGTGGCCGCGGGCCGCGTGAAGCTGAAGATATACCGCCAGTTCAAGATGTACAACGACCCCCGCTACCGGACCGGCGCGCCCCGCTAAGGCCAGATGCAGGATAAGACTTCTCCGGGCATCCTTGTCATCGTCTATAAAGGCATAGGCGACGTTATCCTCACCACGCCGCTGCTGCGCGCGCTTAAGAAGGCCGTCCCGGAGTCGCGCCTCTATTTCCTGACCCGCCGTCCCTCCCGGAAAATACTTGAAGCGAATCCCCGCCTTTCTGGCGTTTTCTACCGGGAAGAGAAGCCGCTGCTCGCCATCCGCGCGGCCGGAATAGATATCACTTTCGACTTCATGCATTCCAGTTCTTCCGGCCTTTTCGCTCTATTCTCCGGGGCCTCCAAGCGCGTCGCTTTCGCCGGCAACGCGGCGCGACTCTATCACAATATAACGCCCCGCATAAAGCCCGAGGTCATGTACACCGCCCTCACAAGGCTGCAGCTCCTGGAACCGCTGGGCATAAGCCATGACGGCCCCGAGCCCGAACTTTATCCCGGGCCCGCCAACGAGGCGAAGGCGGCGGCTTTCCTCAGGGAGAACGGCCTGACGGAAGCCGATACGATCGTGACCATGGACGTTACCAGCCCCAAGTCCCATCGCCGCTGGCCGGCGGAGCATTTTGCCGCGCTGGCGGACCGCGTGGCCGCCGGTTTCGGAGCCAGGGTCGTTTTCCTGTGGGGGCCGGGAGAGCTCGACTATGTCAGGTCCGTCATGGCCCTGTCGAAAGAGCGCCACCTGCTCTGCCCGGATTTCGACCTGATGGACCTGGCCTCCCTGCTTAAACGCGCCTCGCTGCACGCCGGTACCAGTTCGGCTCCCATGCATATCGCGGTAAGCCAGGGCGCGCCCACTTTCATAATCTACGCTCCGCAGGACGACCCCAGGAGCTGGAGCCCGCCGGGGCCCCGGCACGCCTGGGCACAGGGGGACCTCGCGGAACTCTCGTTCGACTCCGTATGGGAAAACCTGTCCGCCCACATGCTGTCCCTCAAGGGGAAGGCGAAGTGAGTTTTTCGCCCGAAAGGACCAGGGACGCCATACGCTCGGCTGCGCCGGGGCGTTTCCTGCTCTGGTTACTGTCCCTGGTCTATTCCGGCGCGATAGAGGTCAGGCGCCGCCTCTACGCGGCAGGCATGCTGCCAAGCTCGCGCCTCCCGGTCCCGGTCATCTGTTTCGGCAATATCTCGGCGGGCGGCACGGGCAAGACCTCCACCGTCATCGCGGCGGCCAGGGAGCTCAAGCAGCTGGGTTTCAAGCCGGCCATACTGCTGCGCGGCTACGGCCGCAAAGCGCCCCCCCGCAAACTGGTCCTGCTCGACGGGCCGGGAGAGTACGACGCCGCCGAATGCGGCGACGAGGCGGTCATAATCCATAACGCGCTTAAGGACCTGTCCATCCCCGTTTCCGTATCGGCGGACCGCGCCGCCGCCGGCCGGGCGGCCGTGGAAAAACTTGGCTGCGACATATTGCTGATGGACGACGGGTTCCAGCATTTCGCCCTGAAGCGCGACAGGGATATCGTCATAGTCAACGCGGCGGCCCCGTTCCACAAGGACGCGCCGCTGCCGCTTGGGAACCTGAGAGAAAGGAAAGCCGGCCTGGCGCGGGCCCATATGGTCATAATCTCCCATTGCGAGCGCTCCACCGCCGCCGGGCTGGAGGAACTGCACGCCGAGATAAAGAAGATCAACCCCCGCGCGGTCGTGGCCGAGAGCATGCACGTGCCGGAGCATTTCATCGACGCGCGGCGCCGCCTGCCCGTGCCGCTTGCTACCGTGAAGGGGAAGGCCGCTTCGGTCATCTCCGCGATAGGGGACCCCGACTCTTTCGAGCGCAATCTCCGCGAGCTGGGCGCCGGGCTGGAAGGGATATGGCGCTACCCGGACCATCACCGCTTCACCGTGGAGGAGATAAAAGCGCTGGCGGCGGCCTCGGGCGACCGCCCGGTCATAACGACCTACAAGGATTTCTCCCGCTTCCCCCCGTCCTGGGAAACGATCCTCCGGGGCCCGCTCTACATACTCTCCGTACGCATAACCTTCCTCTGCGACGGCTACCGGCTTATGATGGACCAGCTTATCCCCCCCGGAACGTCGTCATGAGGGCCTGGCCGCTTCGCAAGCCGGCCGCCGCCGCGCGGCGGGC
>DNQL01000319.1:0-740 GCA_003500765.1 Elusimicrobiota bacterium
CGCGGCCGCTGCCGCCGGCGGAGCCGGGGCCGTGCAGGTGAAAGCCCCCATGCCCGGCCAGGTCTTCAAGCTGCTCAAGAAGCCCGGCGACACGGTGACGCTCGACGAGACCTTCCTCATCCTCGAGGCCATGAAGATGGAGATCCCGGTCAAGGCCCCGTCGGCCGGCTCGCTGTCCTCGCTGCCGCTCAAAGAAGGCGACCAGGTGCACGCCGGCGACCTCATCGCCGAGATAAAGGGGGCCTGAGATGGACCTCCTCACCTCGCTGTTCGACCTGGGCCGCTCCACCGGCGTCTATAACATGACCGCCGGCCAGGGCGTAATGCTCCTGGTCTGTTTCGGCCTCCTCTGGCTGGGCGTGGCCAAGAAGTTCGAGCCGCTGCTGCTGCTGCCGATAGGCTTCGGCGGCCTGCTGGCCAATATCCCCGTGGCCAACATCGCCGCCATGAGCGCGCTGTCGCTCTCCGACGGAGGACAGGTCGTTACGCAGTTGGGCGGCTTCCTGGGCCAGATCTACGGCTTCGGCATCGAGACCGGCCTGTTCCCGCTGTTCATCTTCATCGGCGTGGGCGCGATGACGGACTTCGGCCCGCTCATCGCCAACCCGAAGACGGCTTTCCTCGGCGGCGCCGCCCAGTTCGGCATCTTCACCACGCTCATCGGCGCGATACTGCTGTCGCAGCTCTTCGGCTTCGGCTTCACGCTGCGCGACGCCGCCTCGATAGGCATCATCGGCGGC
>DNQL01000319.1:799-3248 GCA_003500765.1 Elusimicrobiota bacterium
CTATTCCTACATGGCGCTGGTGCCGATAATACAGCCGCCCATAATGCGCCTGCTGACCACGCCCGCCGAACGGGTGATAAAGATGGAGCAGCTCCGCCACGTCTCCCGCCGGGAGAAGATCATCTTCCCGCTGCTGGTGCTTTCCGTCTGCGTGCTGCTCATCCCCGACGCCACCCCGCTGGTCGGCTGCCTCATGTTCGGCAACCTGCTGCGGGAGAGCGGCGTGGCCGAGCGCCTTTCCAAGACCGCGCAGAACGAGTTCATAAACATCGTGACGATACTGCTCGGGCTGGCGGTAGGCTCCAAGCTCTCCGCCGACAAGTTCCTGCGCCCCGAGACGCTCGGGATAATCGCGCTGGGACTTTTCGCCTTCTGCGTCGGCACCGCCTCGGGCGTGCTGATGGCCAGGCTGATGAACCGCTTCGGGATGAACATCAACCCGCTGATAGGCGCGGCCGGCGTCTCCGCCGTGCCGATGGCGGCCCGTGTGGCCAATAAGGTCGGCCAGGAATACAATCCGCAGAACTTCCTGCTGATGCACGCCATGGGTCCCAACGTCTCCGGCGTCATCGGCAGCGCGGTGGCCGCCGGCATACTGCTGGCCGTCTTCGGCTGAGCGGCGGACGCCCAATGTCCGCCGGCCGGCCTTACACCGTGGTCGAATTCGACCGTCTCGACTCCACTCACGCCCGCGCGCTGCGCGACTTCCCCGCGCTCTCCGACGGCACGGTCCTGAAGGCCCTGCGCCAGGACGCCGGGCGGGGGAGGCTGGGGCGGAGCTGGCTCTCCGAGGGAAAAGGCCTCTATTTTACCGTCGTTCTCAAGCCGGCCGCGCCGCGGCCGGAAGTCTTCCCGTGCTATACCCACCTGCTGGCCGTCTCCGTCTGCGCGGCCCTGGAGCGCCTGGGCCTGGAGCCGTCGATAAAATGGCCAAACGACGTGCTCTGCGGCGGGGGGAAGATAGCCGGCATATTGGCGGAGGCCGTCGTAGAGGGCGGGCTCCCTGCCGGAGCGGCAGTCGGGGCCGGCATAAATCTTTATCAGGCCGCGGCCGACTTCGCCGGTCTGGACCGCCCCGCCGTTTCCGTAGCCATGCTGCGCGGCGGCGCGGCCCCGGAACGCGGCGACTTACTGTCGGAGGTGCTGGACGATTTTTTCACCCTCCGGCCGGCGCTGGAGGAGCGGGGTTTCCCGGCCATAGCCGCGCAATACCGCCGCCGCGCCGCCTTCATCGGAAAGAGGGTAAAGATACTCACGGCTTCGGGCGGAATATCGGAGGGTACGGCCGATATCGGCGACGGCGGACAGCTGGTCCTCGACGGTCCGGGCGGGCGCGTGAGCGTGCCCGGCGGAGAGATGTCCGTCTGAAGCCCCGGCCTCCCGGCCGCGGCGAGTCAAATTCCGTTTAAAAGGTTATAATATCCGTGCCGTCCCAACGGGCGCCGTTTTGCCTACTTTAAACAAGGAGAAACCTTAGATATGGCCTTTAACCTTCGCAATCGTCACTTCCTCAAGGAACTGGATTTCACCAGGGAAGAACTGAACTTCCTCCTCAAGCTTTCCGCCGACCTCAAAGAGGCAAAGTATACCGGCACCGAGCAGCAGCGGCTCAAAGGCAAGAATATCGCCCTGATTTTCGAGAAGACCTCCACCCGCACCCGCTGCGCCTTCGAGGTGGCCGCGCACGACCAGGGCGCCCACGTCACCTATCTCGAGCCCACCGGCTCGCAGATGGGCCACAAAGAGACCGTCAAGGACACGGCGCGCGTACTGGGCCGGATGTACGACGGCATCGAGTACCGCGGCTTCGGCCAGGAGATAGTCGAGGAACTGGCCAAATACGCCGGCGTCCCCGTCTGGAACGGCCTGACCAACGAATGGCACCCTACGCAGATGCTGGCCGACGTGCTGACCATGACCGAGCACTGCGACAAACCCCTCGGGAAGATCTCCTACGCCTTCGTCGGCGACGCGCGGTTCAACATGGGCCGCTCGCTGCTGGTCATCGGTTCGATACTGGGCATGGACGTACGCATCTGCGCGCCCAAGGCCCTGCTGCCCGACGCGGAACTTATAGCGAAGTGCAAGGAAATAGCCAAAGCCTCCGGCGCCCGCGTCATGATAACCTCCAACCCGGCGCAGGCCGTCAAAGGCGTCGATTTCATCCACACCGACGTCTGGGTGTCGATGGGCGAGGCCAAGGAAGTCTGGGCCGAGCGCATCAAGCTGCTCAAGCCCTACCAGGTCACGCCCGCGCTGATGAAGAAGTCCGGCAACAGGAACGTCAAGTTCATGCACTGCCTGCCGGCCTTCCACAACGCCGACACCAAGGTGGGGAAACAGGTCAGCGAACAGTTCGGCCTCAAGAACGGCATCGAGGTGACCGAGGACGTCTTCGAGTCGCCCGCCTGCGTCGCCTTCGACCAGGCCGAGAACCGCATGCACACCA
>DNQL01000028.1 GCA_003500765.1 Elusimicrobiota bacterium
GGAAGGCGCCGTTTCAGCGGCGCTTGAGAGGCGGAAAGTTTCAGTCTTTCCCCTCGGCCGCTGAATACAGCGGCCGCGGCTCAGGGGCGTAAAGTCCCGGTTAGCGGCGCTGCCGCGGGGAGGTGCTTATGCCAATGGGTGACGGAACGGGGCCGGCCGGTAAAGGGCCGGGGACGGGCAGGGGGACCGGCGGCTGCCGTGATGGCGCGCGGGGCGGTTCAGGAAGGGGGAAATGGGCCGCCGCGGTCGGCGCGGTTCTTGCGTTGGTGTCCGTGCTGATAAATATTTTATTGTCTGACAAAGAGAAAAAGGACTAGGAGGCCATATGCCAAGAGGGGACGGAACTGGACCGAGGGGTGACGGACCGCGCACAGGACGCGGTATGGGCGGCCGCGGCACGGGTGGCGGGATGGGCAGGGGAATGGGAAGAGGCCTGGGCCAGGGCGCCGGGCGGGGGATGGGCGCGGGTATGGGACAGGGGGGAGGTATGGTGGCCGTAGTGGACTCGGCCAAATGCGTCGCCTGCGGCGCCTGCGTGTCCTCCTGCTCCGCCGGCGCTATATCGATAGCCAGCGTCGCGGTCATAGCCGCCGCCAAATGCGTCGGCTGCGGGGCCTGCGTGGAAGCCTGCGCTCCCGGGGCCATCTCGATGAAAAGCCGCCGATGACGGAGGGGGGATACTCGGCGGCCTCGGACTGGTTCGCCGCTTATGTCAACGGCTTCCGTGACGCCGGCGGCGCGTTGCCGCCGGCGCTGCAGCTCAAATTAGAGCACAGTCTTCGCGTGGCGGAGGACGCCGGGCGGATAGCCGCGGAACTGGGCCGCGACCCGGCCTATGTCCGCCTGGCGCGCGCGGCGGGCCTGCTGCACGACATAGGCCGTTTCGCGCAGTTCTCCTCGTCGGGGAATTTTTCCGATTCATCGTCCGACCACGGCGAGGCAGGCGCCGGGGTGATGGCCTCGCGGTCGGGGGAGTTCATCTCCGACCCCGCGGAGGCCGCCCTGATAACCTGCTCCGTCCGTTGGCACAACAGGCGCACGGGCGATATCCCCGGCGACCTGGCCGGGCCTGAGGCCGCCCTCTTGCTGCTGGTGCGCGACGCCGACAAGCTCGATATCATGCGCATAGCGCTGGAGTCCATGGAGAGGGACGGCTTCAGCGACCTGCCCTCGATGCTGCCGGGCGTAAGCCTTTCCGGCGATATAACGCCGGGAACGCTGGAGGCCGCGGGGGACTGTTCTCTCCCCGCCTCGAGCCTGCGCACGCTGTCCGATTTCATTATAATGGTGCTGGGCTGGTTCCGCGATTTCAATTACGCCCCCTCGCTGCGGCTGGCGCTGAGGCGCGGGATACCGGAAAAGCTCAGGAGCCGCCTTCCGGCCGGGCCGGCCGTGGACGGATTCTTCAAAGATATTCTCGAAGCCGCGCGCGCCGGCGCCGGCATTTAACGGAGGCCTTATGGATTGGAAAGCCAAGCTCAGGGAAGCGTGGGAGAACCGCGAGGGTTATATGATCTTCACCACGGTGGACGGCGCGGGCATGCCCAATTCGGTCTATGTCCTGGGCGTGAAGCTGCTGGCCGACGGCAGGTTCGCGGTCATCGACAATTATTTCAACAAGACCCGCGCCAATATTATGAACGGCAGCCGCGGCTCGCTTCTCTTCATCTCCAAACCGCGCACTTCCTACCAGGCCAAGGGCAGGATAGAGTATGTCACCTCAGGCCCCGCTTTCGAAGAACTGAAGGCCGAAGTGCCGGAAAAGTACCCGCGCCTGGCCGCGGCCCTGCTCACCGTGGATGAGCTTTACTCCGGCGCCGAGCGCCTCAACTGAGCCCGCCCCATGCCGGTATTCGGACCCGTACCCTCGCGCAGGCTGGGCGTCAGCCTGGGGATAAACAATATCCCTCCCAAGCACTGCACCTATTCCTGCGTCTATTGCCAGCTGGGGCGCACCAGTTCCATGACGGCGGAACGGCGCTACTTCTACCCGCCGGCCGGCCTGGCGGTCGAGGCCGGCAGGAAACTGGACAAGCTCGCCGCCGCCGGCGTGCGGCCGGACTACCTGACCTTCGTCCCCGACGGAGAACCCACGCTGGACGTCAACCTGGGGATGGAACTGGAACTGCTTAAAAAGCACGGCATAAAGACCGCCGTCATCAGCAACGCCTCGCTCGTCTTCATGCCGGAAGTGCGCCGGGACCTGGCGCTGGCCGACCTGGTCTCGCTGAAAGTCGATTCCGTGGACGAGGAGGCCTGGCGGGCCGTCGACAGGCCTCACGGCGCGCTGAAACTGCGCGACATCCTCGAAGGCGTCGCCTCCTTCGCGCGGGAATACAAGGGGCGCCTGGTCACCGAGACGATGCTGGTGAAGGGCGTCAACGACGGCGAGCCTGCCCTGCGCCGCACCGCCGCTTTCCTGGCGGGGGTAAAGCCCGCTATGGCTTATATTCTCACCCCGACCCGGCCGCCGGCCGAGCCGGGGGCGGAGAAATGCGGAGAAGAGGCCATGACGGCGGCCTGGAACATATTTTCTTCGGCCGGGCTGGCCGCGGAGATAGTGGCGGGCTACGAGGGGAACGCCTTCGGGGGGGGCGGCAGGCCGGAAGAGGAACTGCTCGCCATCTGTTCGGTACACCCGATGCGCGAGGACGCCGCGGAGGAATTCCTGGGCCGGGCCGGGGCCGCCCCGGGAACGCTGGGGGAACTTGTCCGGCGCGGCCTGCTGGCCCGGTCCGTCTTCGGCGGGGCGGTATTTTACCTCCGGAAATTCGGAAAGTAGCGGGGCCGCCTTGTTTTATGATAAAGTCATACCGGACCGGGGCTTAAGCTTTCGCCCGACGGCCGGATATCGGAATCAAAGCGAGGATAAAACTAAATGCAATTCGTTCCCAAAGAGATATTTCTGACCAAGGGCGTGGGCCGCCACGTCGAGAAGCTGGCCAGTTTCGAGGAAGCGCTGCGCGACGCCAAGATCGCCCGGTTCAACCTCGTGCACGTATCCAGCATCTTCCCTCCCAAGTGCAAGCTGATAAAGCCTTCCCAGGGCCTGACCCATCTCAAGAGCGGCCAGATAGTGCACGCCGTGCTGGCGCGCAACGCCGTGCAGGAGAACCACCGCCTGGTGACGGCCTCCATCGGCCTGGCCATACCCAAGGACCGCTCCAACCACGGCTACATCTCCGAGCATCACAGCTGGGGCGAGACCGACAAGCGCGCCGGCGACTACGCCGAGGACCTGGCCGCCATGATGTTGTCCACCACGCTGGGCATCGAGTTCGACCGCGACGCCTCCTGGGACCAGAAGGAAGAGGTCTGGGAGATGAGCGGCAAGATCGTGCGCACGATGAACATGACCCAGTCCGCCATCGGCCGCGAGGGCATCTGGACCACCGTGGTCTCGGCCGCCGTCTTCGTCCGCTGAACGGCCCCTCCGCAAAAAGAAGAGGCCGGCTCTCCGGAGCCGGCCTCTTTTTTGTTTAAGTGCCGGCCTTCTTTAAAGTAGAATTTCGATATGGCGACCATCTTCTCCGATACGCTGACGAAACTGCGGCGCGAGGCCGGCTTTCCCACGGCCTACCGCTTCTTCCACGACAACGGGGGGGACAAGGTCCTCGGGATGTGCTACCGGAAGTACCTGATGATGGAGCAGGGGAGGATACTGCCCCAGTTTAAACACCTGCGCGGCTTCATCTTCGGTATGCACCTTGTGCGGCGCAGCGCGGCCTCGAGGGAGCTGGTGCGGGCCTGGCTGCGCACCATGGCCGGCGAAGAACTTTACGGCGAGATACTCGAACCCATGCTGGCGGAATCCCCCGAGAAACTCAGGCTTTCTCCTTCCCAGAAGATGTTAAAAGAGGCCCTGGCCGGCCGCAAGTTCTACATGACCCCGGCCCACCTCGCCCTGGTCTCAGCCAGCGGGGAGAACTATCTCGCCTTCCTGCTCTTCTCCAACGACTCGGGCTCCTGGACGCCGGAGAGACTGGCGGAGGCTGGCGGGTTCAAAAAAGCCGCCGCGGCCGCGATCATAAAAAGATTCCTCGCCGCCAAACTGCTGCGCAAGGCCGGCGCGGGCTATAAGTGCCCGCTGGCTGGCGGCCTGCTCGAGATGCCTCCCAAGATCGCGGCCCCTGCCGCCTACGAGGCGCTCAAGCGCAGGCAGGAGGAACTGATCCTCACCGGCCAGCGCGCTTACCTGCGGCGCGGTCTTTTCAGGGCCGACGCGGACGCCATACGGGATTTTTACCCGATGATGTCGGTGAACGTTTCCTCCTCCCATGTCTACGCCGTGAAAGAGAGGACCGCCAAGTCCGCCCTCTTCGCCGTGGAAGGCCGCGTGGTCAAGATCCGGGATTTCTGACCGGTGCCCCTGAAGGGCACTAAAACACCGATAAACTATCCCGCGCTTCCGTAAGTCCAAAAACTTTCCCGTTGGGCCCTACGCTCCTTACCGTGCGGTCAATTTTTCCGTAAACTATTCTCAAGGGCCGGGTTAGGGCCCGCTGAAAACGCCGCGGACGCGGCACATATAACAGGAGATAAAAGAATAATGAAAAAACTGACAGCCATAGTTTCGCTGATGTCCTTCGCCTTCCCTCTGAGCGCCCAGGTCAACTTCGACCAGGGAGTGGACGTCAAAGCCTTCGTCGCCGAGGCTTCCTCCGCGGAGATAGCCCTGCCCGAGGCTAAGATCACCGGCGTTCCGACGTACAGCAGCCGCGACTGCAAAAAGGTGGAGTTCAGGGCCGACAGCCCGCTGACCTCCGCCGATATCACGCTGCGCAGCATGGAGATGTACCAGGACTGCCAGAACTTCGGCCACCCGGTCGGCCAGATTTGCACGCCGCGCCCGCAGTATTACAATGAGACCACCCGCGTCGTCATCACCGAAGCGCGCCAGCTCAAGCCGGAACAGAAAGAGGTTTTCGAGGTCTGTCTCTGGGGCCCCTTCCTCACCATAAAGCCGCTGGAGGCCGTTTATAAGTACAAGAGCCGCGTCACCTTCGACGGTATCTACATGACCCCCAAGGGCCTCATCGAGAGCCAGTCCAAAGCCGTCGGCACCGGCCGCTGCACGCTGGCGATGGATACGGGCAACACCTGCATCTACCGCTGCCCGGAGGGGAACTATATCTCCCGCCCCAACCCCTTCCCGGTGATACCGTCCCCCAATCAGTGGGTGGGCCCGATACACACCCCCTGCGCTCCTACCGCCCAGCAGAGCCCCATCGGCCTGTAAGAGGGTAAGCGCAAAAAAAGAAAGCCGGCTGGAGACCCAGCCGGCTTTTCTTTTTTTAGGGAAGGCGGTTATTTCTTCGCGGCTGCGGCCTCGGCTATTTCCCGCATCTTCTCCACCTCGGCCTTGACCTGCTCGGGCAGTATCTTGGCGAAGAGCAGCGAGGCGTCCTCGCCCAGCGTCACGCCGTCGAGGCTGCCCTCGAAAGGCTTGAAGGCGGGGGCGGCGTCCGCGGCGGGCAGGCCGGCCTTGGCCAGTATCTTCAGCGCCGTGGAGGGCACGATCGGGTATAGCAGCACGGCCGCGTTGATTATCGCGCGCGAGGCTACGTTGAGCACGGTGGCGCAGCGGACTATATCGGTCTTGCGCAGCGCCCAGGGGGCCGTGTCGTTGACGTACTTATTGGCCGCTATGGCCAGCGCCATCGCCCGCGAGGCGGCCTGGCGCACCTTGTACTCGCGGTAGAAGCCGCCGGTCTCGGCGAAGGCGGGGGCGAAGAGGTCCATGAGGGCCTTGTCCTCGTCTTTCAGCTCGCCCTGCGCCGGGATCTTGCCGTCGAAGTTCTTCTTCATGAACGAGAAGCAGCGGTTGACCAGGTTGCCCAGCGTGTCGGCCAGCTCGTTGTTGGAGGCCTGGAAGCCCTCCCAGGTGAACTGCGAGTCGGCGGTCTCGGGGGCGTTGCTGGCTATGGCGTAGCGCAGCGCGTCCACGGAATATTTAGAGAAGAAGTCGGCCGTGTCTATATACCAGCCCTCTGATTTCGAGAACTGCTTCCCTTCCAGGTTGTAGAACTCATTGCCCGGCACATTGTCGGGCAGTATATACGGCTTATCCTGGCCCATGATGAGCGCGGGCCAGATTATCGTGTGGAAAACGATATTGTCCTTGCCGATGAAGTGCACTAGTTTCGAGTTCTTGTCGAACCACCAGTCCTTCCAGGCCTCGGGTTTGCCTTGCTTCTCCGCCCACTCCATAGTGGCCGACACGTAGCCTATGGGCGCCTCGAACCAGACATAGAGGACTTTGCCCTTGGCCTCGTCGAGCGGCACCGGCACGCCCCAGGTCAGGTCGCGGGTTATGGCGCGCTTTACCAGCCCCTCGTTTATCATCGACAGGGCCTTGTTGCGGACATTGGGCTTCCAGTCGGTCTTGGATTCCAGCCAGGCTTTGAGCTTCGGTTCGAAGGAGGGCAGGTCCAGGAAATACTGGGTGGATTCGCGTATCTCGGGCTTGGAGCCGCAGACCTTGCAGGAGGGGGAGACTATCTTGGACGGCTCCAGCCATTCGCCGCAGACCGTGCACTCGTCGCCGCGCACGTTGGGAGCGTTGCACTTCGGGCAGGAGCCCGAGACGTAGCGGTCGGCCAGGAAGCGGTCGCATTTGACGCAGAAGAACTGCTTTTCCACGGCGGCCGCGATATGGCCCTTCTTGTAGAGGTCGGTGAAGAACTCCTGCGCCAGCGGGTAATGGGCGGGGATGGTGGTGCGGGAGAAATGGTCGAAGCGTATGTCGAGCTTGTCGAAGAAGGCCTTTATCTCGGCGTGGTACTTGTCCACGTATTCCTTGTACGGGATGCCGGCCTTTTCGGCGTTTATCGTAATGGCCACGCCGTGCTCGTCGGTGCCGCAGATGTAGAGCGACTCGTCGCCACTCTGGCGGAGGAAGCGGTTGAAGATGTCCGCCGGGAGGTAGGCCCCGGCTATGTGGCCGAAGTGTATGGGGCCGTTGGCGTAGGGAAGAGCGCTTGTAATGAGGTATTTAGCCATAGGAGAGATTATATCAATTAGGCGCCGCGGGGCCGCGGGCGGTCCCCGGCGGGCGGGCGGGTTAAACCCGGCGGGTTTTTATTATAATCTTTTGAGATGGAGAACATACCGAGGCCCCGGGGCGCCGGTTTCGCCGCAAGGATCGCGCTGCCCAGCGCGCTGGCGATAGTCCTTTTCGTCGCCGCTACCTTCCTCTATATCATCCCTTCTTTCGAGCGCAACATGATGGACCGCAAGCGCGAGACCATCACGGAACTGACCAATTCCGCCCACAGCCTGCTGGACCGGTTCCACGCCGAGCAGCTGGCCGGGCGCCTGACCGCCGCCCAGGCCAGGCGC
>DNQL01000159.1 GCA_003500765.1 Elusimicrobiota bacterium
CGCGGTATATTACTCCTCGGTGCGGACGGGCTCCTCGGCGGGCTGCTCGACGGCGGCGTCGGCCGGCGGAGCGTAGGCCTGGTCGACTTCCTGCTGCATCCGCTCGGCCTCGGTGACGGCGGCCTGTTCCTGGGCCTGCTGGTGGGCGATCATCTTGGCCTCTTCGGCCTCCTTGCGGCCGTCTATGACGGCGTCGGCTATCGCGCCGCAGAAAAGGCGTATCGAGCGGGCGGCGTCGTCGTTGCCGGGCACGGACCAGTCGATCAGGTCGGGGTCGCAGTTGGTGTCGCAGACGGCCACGATCGGGATCTTGAGCTTGCGGGCCTCGCGGATGGCGCCCATTTCCTCGACGGGGTCGATCACGAACATGATGTCGGGAAGCGACTTCATGTTGCGGATGCCGGAGAGCAGCTTGACCAGGCGCTCCATCTCCTTGCTCAGGCGGGAAACCTCTTTCTTGGACATTACCTTGAAGAGCCCGTCGTTCTCGAGCTTCTCGAGCTCCTCGAGGCGCTTGATGGAACGCTTGATCGTGTCGAAGTTGGTGAGCGTGCCGCCCAGCCACTTCTCGTAGACGCAGGCGACATCGGCGCGCTGCGCCTCCTCGCGGATGATGTCCTTGGCCTGCTTCTTGGTGCCGACGAAAAGGAACCTGGCGCCGGCTTTGGCGGAATCCTTGACGTGGGTGTAGGTCTTCTTGAGTTCCTTGACCGTCTTCTGCAGGTCGAGGATGTGGATACCGTTGCGCTCGCCGAATATAAAGCGGGCCATCTTGGGATTCCAGCGGTAGGTCTGGTGGCCGAAATGAACGCCGGCCTCCAGCATTGTCTTCATCGAGATGTTAAGCATTAACTTCCTCCTGGGTCTGTCTGCCGAAAATCGCGTTTTTGAACTATCAGGACAAAAAGGCGTAGGGGAATATTAGCATATCTTTCCGTTATTTTTCAACGGCCCCAAAAAAAATGTTTGACTTATGTCAACCCCGCCCGGAGCCCGGTTTTGGAGACCCGGGGCCTCTTTTCCTATAATTAAGCCCGATGAAGATAGCCGTGGCCCAGATGAACCCCGTGGTCGGGGACATAAAAGGCAACGCCGGCCGGGCGCTGGAATTCCTGCGCCGGGCCGAGGCCTCCGGCGCCGAACTGGTCCTGTTCCCGGAACTGGCGCTGACCGGCTACCCGCCGCTCGACCTGCTGGAGCGCCGCGAATTCGTGCGCGAGAACCTGCTGGCCCTAAAAGACCTGGCCGCGCGCACCCGCGGCACGGCCTGCCTCATCGGCTACGCCGACTTCAACCCCTCTCCGCGCGGCAGGCGCCTGCTCAACGGCGCGGCCCTGCTCCACAAGGGCCGGATAGCCGGGCGCCGGTTCAAGTCGCTGCTGCCCACTTACGATATTTTCGACGAGTCGCGTTATTTCGAGCCGGCGACTTCCAACGAACCGCTCCCGTTCAAGGGGGCCAGGCTCGGCGTTACCATCTGCGAGGACGTCTGGGCCGGCACCGCGCTGCTGCCCTGGCGCGAACTTTACGGCGGCAGCCCGCTGGCGGGCCTCCGGAAGAAAGGCGCGGACATCTATCTCAACCTCTCCGCCTCTCCTTATTATTGCGGGAAACCGGCGGAGCGCCTGTCCATACTCTCCGGAGTGGCGCGGCGGCTTGGCCGGCCCCTGGTTTACGCCAACCAGTACGGCGCCAACGACGACATCATCTTCGACGGCAACAGCCTGGCTCTGGACGGGAAAGGGCGTATCGTGGCGGCGGCCAGGCCTTTCGCGGACGACCTGATCCTCTTCGACACGGAGAGGCCGGCCGGGGACGCCATGCCTTTCGCTCCGGGCGAAACGGCCGAACTGCGGGCGGCCCTGAAACTCGGCATAGCCGATTATTTTTCCAAGATGGGATTCTCGCGGGCGGTGCTGGGCCTGAGCGGGGGGATCGACTCCGCTCTGGTCGCCTGCCTGGCGGCCGACGCGCTGGGCCCCGACAATGTCACGGCCCTGCTGATGCCCTCCAGGTTCACCGAAAAGCGCAGCGTAGACGACGCCCTGCGGCTCGCGCGCGCACTGGGAATAAGGCACGAGACCATACCGATAGACCCTCTCTACAGGACTTTCGCCTCCGCTCTGGGGCGCAAGAACCCATACGCGAAGATAGACCTCACCCTGCAGAACCTGCAGTCGCGCGCGCGCGGCACGCTGCTGATGGCGCGCGCCAACGAGCACGGCGCGCTGGCGCTGGCCACAGGCAACAAGTCGGAGATAGCGATGGGCTATTGCACTCTTTACGGCGATACCGCCGGAGCCCTTGCCCCGCTGTCCGACCTGGTGAAGGGCCGCGTCTACGAACTTTCCGCTCTCTACCCTGAGATACCGGCCTCGATAATGAAGCGCCCTCCTACGGCCGAACTCAAGCCCGGCCAGAAGGACCAGGACGACCTGCCCCCGTACGAAAAGCTGGACCGACTGGTGTCGCTGCTGGTGGAGGACGGCCTGACTCCGGAAAAAGCCGCCGCCGCGGCGGGCCTGTCCGAGAAAGAAGCATCGCGCATAGCCGCCAGGATAACGGCCAACGAATACAAGCGCCGCCAGCTGCCGATAGGGCTGAAGGTGACGCGCAAGGCTTTCGGCCAGGGGCGCAAGATGCCCGTGGCCAAGCGCCTTTCGGCCGGGCCGGGACCCGGATGCTGAAGAGCCTTTCCTTATATATAGCCGTCCTGACGCTGTCCGCCGCGGCGGCCTGGGGCCAGCCGGGTCCGCGCAGCGTCGCCCCCGGCCCCG
>DNQL01000239.1:0-1547 GCA_003500765.1 Elusimicrobiota bacterium
CTGCCCTGGCGGGATCGGGCGGGTGTTTTTCTCCGGGCGGCCGACCTGCTGGCCGGCCCCCGGCGGCACACGCTCACCGCCGCCACCATGCTGTGCACGTCCAAGTCCCTGCAGCAGGCCGAATCCGATACGGCCGAACTGGTGGACCTGTTCCGCTTCAACGCCTGGTACGCCTCCCGCCTCTGGGCGGAGCAGCCGACCCAGGCCGCGGGCGAGCGCAACCGCCTTGAATACCGGCCGCTGGAGAATTTCATCTACGCCGTCACCCCGTTCAATTTCACTTCTATCGCCGGGAATCTGCCCTGCGCGCCGGCGCTGATGGGCAATCCCGTCATATGGAAGCCGGCGTCCAACGCCATGCTGCCGGCCCATTACCTGATGGCCCTGCTGCGTGAGGCGGGCCTGCCCGACGGGGTCATCAACATGGTACCCGGGCCGGCCGGCGAGATCGGGAACCGCGTTATAGAGAGCGAGCATTTCGCCGGATTGAATTTTACCGGCTCCACGCCGGTGTTCAACGGCATGTGGTCGGCCATCGTGCGCAATCTTTTCGCCTACAAATGCTACCCCCGCATCGTAGGCGAGACGGGCGGCAAATGCTTCATCTTCGCCCACTCCTCCTGCGACCCGGAGGCGCTCAAGACGGCCATAATACGGGGCGCCTTCGAGCATCAGGGCCAGAAATGCGCCTCCGCCTCGCGGGCCTATATTCCCCGCCCGCTCTGGGAGTCGATAAAGGGCGATCTGGCCGCGTCCATAGAGGACGTAAAGATGGGCCCGCCGGAGGACCTCTCCTGCTTCATGAACGCGGTCATCGACAAGATGGCCTACGACAATATAAAGGGATACATAGACCAGGTGAAGAAGTCGGCGACGGCGCGGATACTGGCCGGCGGCCAGTGCGACGAACGCACCGGCTATTTTATCCGCCCCACGCTGGTAGAGACCTCCGACCCGATGTTCAAGACGATGCAGGAGGAAGTTTTCGGCCCGGTGATGACGGTCTACCCCTACGACGAGAAGGACTTGGAGCGCACCCTGGAGATCTGCGACTCGACCTCGCCCTACGCGCTGACGGGCTCGCTGTTCGCGCGCGACGAGGCGGCCATAGCGGCGGCCTCGAAGGCGCTGGAGAACGCGGCCGGCAATTTCTACGTCAACGACAAGCCCACCGGCGCCGTCATGGACCGGCAGCCTTTCGGCGGCGGCAGGGCGTCGGGCACCAACGACAAGGTCGGCTGGTACCACGGCCTGCTGCGCTGGACCTCGGTCCGCACGGTCAAGGAGAACCTCTCTCCCCCCACGGACTACCGCTACCCCTGCATGTCTGAAGAATAAATAAGGAGAACAATTCCGGGTGCTGCCGGGGCGTCACTACGCAAAGACGCGCTCGTACACCGTACTCGCGCTCCGACCTCGGCCACGCATAGCCCGCATAGCGGGCTTGCGCGGCCCCACCTCGGCGGTTCCGCTTACGCAGGGAACCGCCTCCGGTCTTGCGGACCTGCACCGCAGGTCCTCACCTCGCGCTCGTATGCGCCTCCGCT
>DNQL01000239.1:1562-4958 GCA_003500765.1 Elusimicrobiota bacterium
TACTCCGTAAGCTCGGGCCTTCGGACGGCTTTGCTTAAGTGACGCCCCGCCATCCCCCGGCTGTCTCCTTATGGGACGCTGGACGGGCAAGGCTTCCTCGCCGGGCCTTCCGGAGCCACATCGGAGGCTTTCCCCAAGCGGAGCTCGGGAACCGCCTCCGGCGGACGGGCATGAATGTTTGAGGCCTAGCGCGCTATGCGCGCAGGCCGAGTTCGTGCCCGGCCGAGCGCAGCGCCGGGTGTATTTTTGAAAGCCGAACCCGTGGCGGAGTGAAGGCCCGGCGAGGAAGCCTGAGGCGTTTTTTCGTGGTGAGCCCCGGCCATGCCCCCGGCATAGTTCTTCCTTATATATAAAGCGAAGACCCCGGAAGGAGGGGCTTCCGGGGTCTTTAGCTGGGGTTCTAAAATAAGTCGACGCCGCGCTTGCTAAGCATTGGTCTTGGGGACTATGCTTTGGGGGTTTGGGGGTTAGGGGGGCGCAAACGCGGCGCCGAGATCTGTGTTGCCTGACTTAGGCTGTTTAAGTTTTAAAGAGCAGGGTGACTGACTAAGTTGCAAATCCTATGTGTATAGTATATACCCATCCGCTCAAATAAAACTCAAATCCGCCTCAATTCTTTCTGCCGCGTTTCTTGAGTCCTTCCGGCAGGTCATGAAGCTTGTCGCTTATGGCCGCCGCCCTCTTCACCGACGAGATTATGCTGCGCATCTCCTCTTTCCCCGCCGCCCCCGGCTTGAGCCCCTCATACACCAGCGTCGCGTAGCCGTCTATGGCGGCCAGGACATTGTTGAAATCGTGGGCCATGCCGCCCGTCAGTTTCGATACCAGCTCCCCCGCTTTCCTGTCCACCAGCTCGGCCTCCATGGCCCGCACCCGGGTCACGTCCCTGGCTATGCTCAGCAGGCCGGTGATCTCCCCATAGACGTCGCGCAGCGGGACCTTGACCACGTTAAAAACCCGTTTCGCGCCGGCGGAGTCCGTCCTGACATTGTCCATGACGACGGTCTCGCCGGCCTTGAGCACGCGCTCGTCCTGCCGGCGGCCCTCCTCCGCCTCGGCTTTTTTGAAGAAATCGAAATCGTTGAGCCCCGCTATCTTATCGGCTGGCAGCCCCAGCACCTCGGCGCAGGCCCTGTTGACGCGGGTATAGCGGCCGTCCAGGTCTTTTATGAATATGGCGTCCGGCGCGTTGTCGAAGATCTTGCGCAGCGTTTCGGCGCTGTCGCGCAGCTCGCGCTCCAGTTCCCGGCGGTCGCTCACGTCGCGTATGACGCCGGTTATCGAGACCGGCTTGCCGCCCTTGAAGACGATCCCGCTCTTCTGCTCGGCGGAGAAATAAGTGCCGTCCTTGCGGCGGGCACGATAGGGGATGAGCGGCAGCGTGCGGCCCGTCTTGAAGGCGTTGGCCAGGGCCTTGACCGTATCCTGCCTGTCCTCGGGATGGGAGAACATGCTGATATGGCGGCCGATGATATCGCCCTGCGAATAGCCGTACCTGCGCACCTGCGGGCTGATATAGGTGACCCGGCCCAGCGGGTCTATCGAATAGATTATGTCGCGGCCGCTATTGACCAGGGTGCGGTAGGTCTCCTCGGACTGGCGCAGGTCCTCCTCCACCGCGCAGCGCGCGTCGGCCAGCGCCAGGAGGCCGGTGAAGCCCCGGAGCGCCTCCTTCTCCTGCGGCGCGGGCCGGCCGCCGCAGCAGAGAGCCATGTTTATGAGCGAAGGTCCGCCCGGAGGCGAGGCGACGGCGAAGAAAGACGCCCCCCCCGAAACTATCTCCGACCCGACCGCGGTGACCCGGCCCCTGTAGGACTGGAAAGAGCGCCGCGCGGCGGCCGGGACCCCCTGGCAATAGAGGCCCGCATAGGCGCCGCCGTCTATCCTTATAATAAGGCGCCCGGGGCCGAAAAGGCCGCGCGCGGTCTTGATAAGCGACTCGGCCAGGCCGGCCGGCGAAGGGCAGGGCGTGCGCAGCGCGGCGCGGGAGAAAGAGAGAAGCGCTTCGGCGAAAGAGGTGTTCTTCATTGCAGGCGGTAGCCGTGGCCGGTGACCTTCACGATCCTCTTGGCGACCGCGGGGCCCAACTTGCGGCGCAGGCTGGAGATATGAGATTCCACCGTATGCGGGTCATTGTATTCGGCCGGGTCATAGCCCCAGACCGTCTCCAGCAGGAAAGGCACGCTCAGCAGCCGGCCTTCGCGCATTATCAGCAGCGTCAGCAGGTCGAATTCCTTGCGGGTGAGCTTTATATCCTTTTTCCCGGCCTTCACCGTGCGGGTGGAGGGGTCGATGGTCAGCCCCATCTTCTCGATAAGCTCGTGCTTCTCGTCGCAGGCCTTGAAGCGCCGTATCGCGGCCTTGACCTTGGCCAGCATGACGGGATAGGAGAAAGGCTTGGTGAGGTAATCGTCGGCGCCCTTGCCGTAGCCGTGCAGCTGGTCGCGCTCGGCCGTACGCTTGCCCGACATCATGATGACCGGGATCTCGCCCAGCGTGCGAGAGGACTTGAGCTTGTCGCAGAGCTCGAAGCCGTCGCCGCCGGGCATCTCGGCGTCGGTCAGGACCAGCGCCGGCTTGGCCTTGTGGGCGGCGTCCAGCGCGTCCTTGGACCCGTGGCGGACGGTCACGGCGTAGCCGTGGCTCTCCAGGTAGCGCCTGAGCGCCCCGGCGAAATCCTTCTCGTCATCCACAATAAGTACGCGGCATGGCATAGTGCTTTTCCCTCCCTATCCCCGCTAAAATGATAACATAGAAAGACAGTTTTTGAAAATTATTTGAGCGGGTCAGTCAGAGCATGCCCCTTCCCAAGATACAATTCCTCAAAGGCGTCGGGCCCAAAAGGGCCGAGCTGCTGGCCGGCCTGGAGATATTCTCCCCGGCCGGCCTGCTGGCCTATTATCCACGGTCCTGGCAGGACAGGCGGCTGCCGGGCGAGGCCGAGAAAGGCCCGCCGCTCGAAGAGATACACGTCTTCCGCGGCAAGGTGCTGTCGGCGCGCGAAGTGCGAACCTCCAAGGCGCTGGTCATCTTCAAAACCGTCCTCTCCAACGGCAAATACGAAGTGGAAGCTTCCTGGTTCAAGCGCTTCAGCTGGCGCTACGACGTCTTCGCCTCGCTGAAAAAGGAAGTCCGCGAGGGAGCCGAGATCTGGATAGTCGGCCGGCCGGAGGACGCGCTCTTCCCCTCCCGCATACGCGTGGAGGAACATTACCCGGCGGGGCCGGCGGCCGAGGCCGCCCATGTCAACCGCATAATACCGGTCTACCCGCTTACCGAGGGCCTGACCGGCCGCTTCATGCGCGAAGCCGTGCTCTCGGCGCTGGCGGAAAGGGGCGGCGAAACGCCCGAATACCTGCCGGACGATATACGCGCCAGGCGGGCGCTGGCCTCGGC
>DNQL01000119.1 GCA_003500765.1 Elusimicrobiota bacterium
GGCCTCGAAAGCCGATAGTTCCGCGGGCGGTTCGGGCGCGTCCGGCAGCGAAAGCCCGGGCACCTCCGCGCGCGGAGAGCGGCCAAGCAGGCGGTTGAGCCCCCGCTCCAGCAGGAACAGCTCTTTTTTATAACGCTCATGCCGCCAGCGCGCGGTCTTGAGCGCGGCCTCGGTCTCCAGCAGCGCGGCCTTGTTCTCGCGCCCGGCCTCGTATTTGAGCCGTATAAGTTCCAGGTTCTCTTCGCGCCTTTTGAGGGTGGCCTCGGAAAGCTTGAGCGCCTCCCGGGCGTTGAGTATGCCGGCGAAAGAGGCTTTAAGGTCGTAGCCCAGGCGCGAGACCAGGCCGTCGTAGGAAGCTTTGGCCGAGCGGTGCGCGGCCCCGGCCGAACGCACGGCCGCGGGTACGGAGGGGGAGAATAGCGGCTGGGTGCCGCTGAACCCGTAGGAGTAAGAGTCCCCCGGGGCCAGCCCCTGCGAGCCCGAGCGGGCGTAAGAGGCTGAAGCCGAGAAATACGGATAAAGACCGGCCCGCGCGGATGTCAGCCTTTCCCTCGCGGCGGCGAGGTTCTCGGCCGAGGTCCGGGCCTGGGGATTGGAGGCCAGCATGTCCCGCCTGGCCGCTTCGAAAGTCAATATCTCTTCTCCGGCGGCGGGGGAGGTCAGCAGGGTGATGAACAGCAGGAGTTTGAGCATCGGTATGAATGTGATTCTACAAAATTGCGGGCGGCCGTCCCGCCCGCTCATCTCCTATACGCGCGGCGTAGGCGGAAGGTTGCGGCGCGGCGGATAAAAGAAAAGGCCCGCGGCTGGCGCGGGCCTCTTCTCGCGGCGGACCGGGTTCAGATACTTTCCCTGCCGGCGTAGGGGTCCTTGAATTCCATGCTCCGGTCGAAGCCGAGTTTCTTCTTGCCCCTGTTCTCAAGGTATTTCTTCAGCTCCAGGTCCGTTTTGGCGGGAGCGTCCACCCCGGCCTTGGCCAGGGCCTGGCGCAGCAGGCCCTCGGCCTTGCGGGCGTAGGAGCCGGCGTCGCCCAGGACGCGCAGCGTCTCGTCGGGATGGTGGAATCCCGTCGAGTTCTCGGCGCCTATGAAGACGACGCGGTAGAAGGCCTGCTCGTAATTCTCGCGGGCCTCGTCGTAAAGGGCCTTGTCTATTTTCTTTCCGCCGGCGGAGGCCTTGTTGGCCAGCTCGAAGAGCTTGGCCGCCTCGGCCGTGGCGTAGCCGGCGCGTATCAGGCGGGAGGCCGTCCTGTCCTGTATCTGGTAGACCCGCTCGCGCAGCCAGCCCTCTCCCTGAGAGTGGCAGGTGATGCAGGCCTTCATGTCCTTCTTGAGCGGGCTCATTACCCGGTGATCGGATATCTTTGTCGAACCGACGCGCGTGTAAGGCATGTGGCAGTCGGCGCAGGCCAGGCCGGCGCGCCAGTGCGGGCTGGCGTTGGAGAAAAGCTCGAACTCGGGGTGGCGCAGGAAGCCCAGCTTGAAGCCCGTGACCTCCTGCGTCCATTCCAGGTGCGCCGGGTCGCTCTTTATTTTCTTTATGATGTCCTCTATGCGTATGGCGCCGAACTTGCCGTGCTGCCAGGGGAAGAAAACGCCTTCGGACTTCATGTCCTTGTCCTTGCGCACCACGTAGGTGACGTGGCACTGCGCGCAGACCAGCGAGCGCATCTCCTGGCGCGAGAGGCGGGACTGGTCCACGCCCAGATGGCCGAGCGCTTTGCCCAGCGTGAACTGGTTGCGCAGCCGCAGCGACATGTCGGCCGGATCATGGCAGTGTATGCAGGCCGCGCCCAGCTCCTGGTGTTCCTTGGGTATCCAGGAATGTACTTCCAGGAAAGGTTTCGAGAAATAATCCTTGCCGTGCTTCTCCTGCAGCTCCTGTGCGTAGGGGGTCTTGCAGGTCAGGCAGACGCCGCCGGCTTTTATTCGCGAATCGTCTATCTCCAGCACGTCGGTCAGCATGTGCCAGTGGCCGCGCGGCTCATTGTATTCTATGCCGAAGCCCCAGCCCTTGAAGAGCAGGGCGAGGTAGGGGTACTCCGAGAGTTTGTCGTATATTTTCCCGTCGGTGTCCCAACCCGGCTTGTAGCGGCTCTTGCCCGCGGGGGTCTTTTCGGCGGTCTTTTTCCACAGCTCGTATTCGAGCGGGTATACCTTGCCCCACTCGGCCGGCTCGTAGGTGCCTTCCTTTATCTCGGCGATCTTTATCGGTTCGGCCCGCTTGGTGCAGGCGGCCAGCGCCAGGGCTGCCGCGGCCGCGAATAATATCCTTTTCATCTGTCCTCCGTATATCTCGCCCCGGGCAGGCCGACCCGCCTGTGGGCTATTCCCCTGTGGCAGTCTATGCAGGCGCGGGTAGTGTCCATGCGCGCCATCAGGTCGCCGTGGCAGCGTATGCAGTTCTTCTGCAGCACGCGCTTGCCGTGCTCGGTGAGGCTTATCTCGTCGTGTTCCCGCAGCCCCGAAAATTCGAAGAAAACATCCTTGCCGCCGTCTATGGATTTCCAGAGGTAGTGGTTGGCCGCGTTGTCGTTGGGCAGGTGGCAGTCTATGCACCAGTTCTGCCGGTGGGAGGAGAGCCGCCAGTCCTTGTGCTGGCCCTTCATCGAATGGCAGGTGCCGCAGAAAGAGGGCGTTTCGGTCAGAGTGATCAAATGCGGCGGGCCGAAGAGCATGAACAGCGCGCCGCCGCCGGCGAAGACGGCCAGGGCGGAGAGGCGCAGTATGAGCTCCTGGTTCTTTTTGAGCAGCGCCAGCCAGCCGTCCCGGGAGCGGGGCAGCTTCTCCGCCTCGCGGAGCAGCAGGGCTTTTATCTTTTCGAGAGTGTCCATCTCTTCGCCGTTACTTCACGCGTAGCTATGCAGTCCCCCGAGGAGGAAATTCACCCCGAGGTACGTGAAGATTACCAGAAAAAGTCCGAGTACGGCAAGACGGCACAGCGCGGCCGCGCCGGAACAAGGCGGCATTGTCCGCAATCGGTGCCACGAGCTCTGCGAGTGGCCGGCCCTGCCGGTCTTGCTCATGTGCAGCAGGCCGGCGTAGAAAAGCCAGGTTATCAGCGACCAGATCTCTTTCGGGTCCCAGCTCCAGTACGAGCCCCAGGCGGCCTCGGCCCAGACCGAGCCGGTGATTATGCCGGCGGTGAGGAGCAGGAATCCTCCCTTGACGAGGGAACGGACCGCCGGGGCGGCCTGTTCTTCTTTCTTCGCGATGAAGGCCCAGGCCCCGTAGACGCCGGCCACGCCCAGGGCCGCGTAGGCCGCCATGGCCGTCAGCACGTGGAAGATCAGCCAGTTCGAGCGCAACGCCGGCATGAGAGGGGAGAGGTCGCGCCGGGCCAGCGAGGCCCCGGCCAGTAGCGCGCAGAGCAGGAACAGGGCGGC
>DNQL01000206.1 GCA_003500765.1 Elusimicrobiota bacterium
GGCCGGCCGCGCTTCGGCCGGCGCCTCCTTCCCGGAGGATGCCGGCAGGCGGAGCAGGAACTCCACCCCGCCGCCGGCGCGGTTAACGGCGGAGATGGTCCCGCCGTGCAGTTCCATTATCTTCCTGGCCGAGGCCAGGCCCAGGCCCGTGCCGCCCTGTTTGTCCTTGGTGAAAAAAGAATCGAAGATCCTGGGCAGGTCTTCTTCCGGAAGGCCCGGGCCGTCGTTGCCGATACGCAGTTCTACCCGGCCGCCTTTATCCGCGGTCCGGAAATATATATTCCCGCTGTCTTTCCCGCCGGTCACGGTTATGGCCTCGACCGCGTTGCCCACTATATTGCTTATCGCCCTTTTGAGCCTCTGCCTGTCGATCAGCGCCAGGTCCGGTCCGCGGAAGTCGTAGTGGAACCTGATATCGGCTCCCCCGGCCCCGGGCTTGAGTGCCGCAACGGTCTCGTGAACAAGTTCGGAGAGGCTTTCCGGCCTGGTCAGGAGCTTAACTTCCCTGGAAAAATCCATCATGTCCTCTATCATCGCTTCCACGTGCGACAGGGCGCCCTGTATATCCTTTTTCGCGGTCTCCAGCCCGGCGGGGTCCGACCTGAGCTCCTCGAAGGCCGAAAGAACGTGCTTTATCAGGGCGAAGGGCTTCCGGACGTCGTGGGCCACCATCTGGGTGGTCTGCCCTATCGCCGCGAGCCTGGAGTTCCTGATCGCCATACCCTGCAGCTTGTTGGCGTGATTGGTAAGGTCGTTGTACCTTTCGAGTATATTGTCGACCTCGTAAATGTTGGCGGTCCTGTCGAGGATCTCAAGCCTGGCTTCGGGGGTGAGTTCCGCCCCGGCGCTTTTGGCCTTGTGGATATTTTCCAGGTGGTCGCCCAGGGCCATTACGTGGGAGGAGATGCGTATCGAGATGAGGTTGGAGAGGAAAATTATCAGGTAAAGGACGAAGAGGGTGTTGCTGAGGGTGAAGGCGTCCCTTATGACGACGATATCCAGCCGGAAAAGGGCCGCGATAAGGAGGGTCGAGAAGACCAGTATCAGGGCGACCAGGATGACCCTGATGCTGAAATAGGAGACGACCGTGTCTTTGGTGAACTCGGGGGTTTTCTTTTTGTACAGGAGGAGCATGAAGACGGAGACTATCCCTATTTCCCAGCCGTGCCCGAAGGGAGTGGGTGCGGAGCTTTTGGCGCGGGTGATCTCCTCGAAGCGTATCGCGAAATCGGAGATGGGGACCAGGAGCAGGGCCGCGCAGAAAAAGTTTTCGAAGAACCTTCTCGTCCGGATCACCAGCGGGATGAGAAGAGAGATGTTCACGGTCAGAAAGAAGGCGTATACCGTGGTGTTCGCGTAGTAGAAATACTGCGCGCTGTTGAGGTAGTGGGAGAAGCTGGAGCCGACGTTCCTGGAATATATGGCCGAAAGGATGTATTCGAAGTTGAGGTAGGCGAAGACGGCGAAACTCAGGGAACAGAGGGCGAGCGAGACCTTGTCTTTCAGGAACCGCCTGAACGAGGAGAACAGGTACACGGAAAGGGTTATCATGAATCCGGAATAGCACAGGGAGCTGAACCTGGAGACGGCGAGCGGGATGTCGAGCGCGAAGTTGAACTTGTAGGTATAAATGAAGTCCGCGAAAAAGACCAGCAGGAAGGCCAGGGCCAGGAGGCGGGCGCTTTTCAGGTCGGGCGTTCTCTTTTTGACGATCAGGTAGATCATCAGGGAAAAGATCCCGAGCTCGGATATGTGGGTGTGCATCCCGGTGATGAAAACGGATTCGGGGTAAAATAGCCGGGTTATTACCGGCGGCAGGAACACGTAGGCGAGGGCTAAAGCTATTTTCATGCGATTTTCGGCGCCGCGGCCGCCGCGGCCCCGGCCCGTCTATAATATCAAAAACCGGCCGCGGTTTTGTTTTGTAGAATTTGTGCATGAAAGTCCCGGCCCGCCCGCCTCATCGCGAGGAGTGTTATACCTGTTACCGGGTGAAGCGGAACTGTCTCTGCGGCAGCGTTAAGCCCGTCCCCACCAGGATGCGCTTCGTCATCCTCATGCATACCAAGGAGGCCCGCAAGCAGCGTACGGGCACGGCGCGGCTGGCCAAATTATGCCTGACCAACTCCGATCTTTTTATCGGCACGGGCTTCGACGGAGACGAGCGCGTGGACGCGCTGCTGCGCGACCCGGCCTATGTCCCTTTCGTCCTCTACCCGGGCCCGAAGGCGCTGACTTTCGAGGCGCTGAAAGCGGCCCCGCTCCCGGAGGGGAAGACGGTACTGGTGTTCGTTATCGACGGCACCTGGAACACCGCGCGGACGCTGCTCAATAAGAGCCCCGGCGTCAAAGCGCTGCCGAGGCTGTCCTTCGCGCGGCCCTACGTTTCGAAGTTCTCCATAAAGCGCCAGCCCATGGCGCATTGCGTTTCCACCATCGAGGCGATCTATCATCTCTGCCGCGAGGCGGAGGAGGCCGGCTACGAGGAGCGAAGCGCGAAGAAAGAGGTGCTGATGGACCTCCTGGGGAAACTGGTGGACACCCAGCTCTGGTACAGCAGCCGGCACCGCCACCGCCGCGAGGACAATAAGAAAAAGGAACGGGCCTGACCGCCGGGTTTCCCCGGCGGTTCTTTTTTGAGGGACCAAAAGGCTCTGCCGGGGCATGGGCCTTTCTTCCCTTACGGCCCAGCCCGGTAATTGTGATAATAACCGGATGAGAAAAATAAGGACGACACTGCTGCTCGGCTCCGTGGCCGCCGCCGCCATTTTCGCCGCCGGGCTGCCTCTGCTTTTCGCCGCCGGCCCGGCTTACGACTATCTCTCCGGTCTGGCCGGCTCCCCGGCGACCGACATCCCGGTCCCGGTTCCTTTCGAGGCGGAGGACGGGGTATACAAGTATGAGAATCCGCCCTGCGTTCCCAGCGAAGAACTGCTTCCGGGCAGGGGATTCTTCCCGCCGGTCAGCGACGCGCGCCGCGAGCGCGCCATAGCGGACCTGCTGGCCAGGCTGGCCGTGTGCAGGCCCATGCCTTACGACAATGACGGCAACATCCACAGCAAGCCGCGCCCCGGTTTGCCACGGCAGCCTTACGGTTATTACAGGGAGTATACGCTGATAGTTCCCGGCCGGCCGACGGGGGCCGGTCCGGAGCCGGTGGTGATAGGCGGCGAGACTTATATAGCCGGGCCCGTGCTGAGCTTCCGCGGCGCGGAGCGCCTGCTGATAGGCGACCACCGCGAGATATATTACACGCCGGACCATTATTCGACCTTCATACGCCTCGACATAGTGCGCTGAGATAATATGGGGAACATGAACGGTAAAGGCGGGAACAGGCTCATAATCGTCGCGGCGCTGATATCGCTCACGCTGCTGGCGCTGGCCGGCATCAAGTTCATGATGAGCGGGGGGGAGGAGTCGTCCGCGCCGGCCGCGGAGCGGCAGGAGAATATTTTCAGTTCTTCGGACGAAGACGCCCCGCCGCCGGGACTGAACCCTTTATCCCGCCCGGATGCCCCCGGCGGCGGCAGCCTGGACATGTTCAGCAAGACCAACGCCGGCTATTACGGCGAGGACGAGGAGGAGGCCGAGGCCGCCGCCGCTCCCGTGCCCAAGGCGAAGGTGGCCAGGTCCACGGCCCCCGCCGTCAAAAAAACGGCCGCGAAGCCGAAAGCCGGGACCAGTTCCACCGTCGTGCCGCGGATGAAGATGGTCCCTTTCAAGTCGATAACCCCCACCAATGTCTCGCCTTCCGGCGCGGGCGGCCAGCAGGGCATGCCCGACCTTTCCACCATCATGAAGCAGGCTAAGGAGCAGGCCGGAGAGACCGGCTCGGGAGACTGAGCCGGCGCGGATATCGGTATTTATGAAGCGGCCGCCGGGGGATTATCCCGGCGGTTTTTATTTTTGCTATTGCAGGGAGGCCAGCTGCGGTTCGCGCGGCATGAGCAGTCGCGCGGCTACGGCGCCCCGGTGGAAAAGCCACGACGCCCATATGCCTTTCAATAAAGTTGAGACGCTTATGGCCCACCAGATGCCCGGCGTGCCCAGGCCGAAGGTGATGGCCAGCAGCCAGGCAGCCGGCCAGCGCGCCAGGGTCAGCGGCACGGAGATGAGCATGTAGTCGCGGGTGTGGCCTAGCCCCGTGAATACTCCCTCGAACATCAGCTCCCAGCCCAGGAAGATCTCGAAATAGCCGATGACGCGCAGGTAGCGCACGGCGTTGGCTATCACTTCGGGGTCGTCGGTCAGCGGGCGCACCAGCAGGTGGGGGATAAAGATGAAGGCCAGCGCCACCGGCAGCAGCAGGGCTGTGATGAGCAGCCGGCCCCGCGCGACCACCTCCCGGACGCGCGCCATGTCGCCGCGGCCGTAGGCCTGGCCGACCAGCGCGGCCATGGCCGTGGAGAAGCCGATGCCCAGGAAGTAAGGGAAGCCTTCG
>DNQL01000306.1 GCA_003500765.1 Elusimicrobiota bacterium
CCGCCGTGCGCCGCTCGCTCTCCCAGCTGCCGCGCCTCAAGATGCTGCTCTCCTCGCCCGCCTTCTTCGAGAAGGCCCCCGGCCTGGCCGGCGCGCTGGAGGAGGTCTCAAAGCCCCTCAACGCCCTGCGCGAACTGCTGGAAAAAGCGCTGGCCGAGACCCCTCCCGCCAGGCTCTCCGACGGCGGCGTGATAAAGGACGGCTACAACGCGGAGCTCGACGAGCTGCGTGGAGTGCGCAAGAACAGCCAGAAGCTGCTGGTGGACATAGAACTGCGCGAGAAGGAGAAGACGCAGATCCCCTCGCTCAAGGTCGGCTTCAATTCCGTTTTCGGCTATTACCTGGAAGTCACCCGCACCCACCTGCCCAAGGTGCCGCATTATTTCGTCCGCAAGCAGACGCTGGTCAACGCCGAGCGCTTCATCACCGAGGAGCTCAAGGTCCTCGAGGGGAAGATACTCGGCGCCGAGGAGCGCATGAACCGGCTGGAGACCCATCTCTTCGGCGAACTCCGCGCCGAACTGCTCTCCCGCCTGTCGGCGCTGCGGGCGTTCGCGATGGCCGCGGCCGAGCTGGACGCCTTCCTGGCCCTGGCCGAGAGCGCGGTGAAGTACGACCTGGTGCGCCCCGAGATGACCGGCGGCGGCGAGCTGAGGATAGAGGAGGGCCGCCACCTGGTGGTGGAGCGCCTGCTGCCCGCCGGCGCCTTCGTGCCCAACGATATAGAGCTCGGCGGCGAAGGGCCGCAGCTGGTGGTCCTGACCGGCCCCAACATGAGCGGCAAGAGCGTCTACCTGCGCCAGAACGCGCTGATAGTGCTGATGGCGCAGGCCGGGTCCTTCGTGCCGGCCAAGTCGGCCGTCATAGGCGTGACCGACCGCATCATGACCCGCATAGGAGCGCAGGACAGGCTCTCGCGCGGCGAATCCACTTTCATGGTGGAGATGCGCGAGACCGCCTCCATCCTCAACCTTGCCGGCCCGCGCAGCCTGCTGCTGCTCGACGAGGTAGGCCGCGGCACCTCCACGTTCGACGGCATCTCCATCGCCTGGGCGGTGGTGGAATACCTCCACAGGGCCGAGGGCGGGCCGCGCGTGCTTTTCGCCACGCATTATTTCGAGCTGACGGAGCTGGCCGAGAAATACGGCGGCATAAGGAATTTCAACGTCGCGGTGAAAGAATGGACCAACTCGGCGGGCAAGACCGAGGTGGTCTTCCTGCACAAGATAACCGCCGGCCCGGCCGACAAGTCCTACGGCATACACGTGGCGCAGCTGGCCGGCCTGCCCGAGTCCTGCGTGGCGAGGGCTCGCGAGATACTGCGAGAGCTGGAATCGCGCAACCGCATCGAGGCCGCTCCGGCCGGCGACAGCCTGCCGCCGCTGCTGCCGATGTTCTCCACCCACCCGCTGCTCGACGAAATAAAGCTCTGCGACCCGGACCGGATGACGCCGCTGGAGGCGCTCAAGGCCGTGTCGGAGTGGAAGAAAAGGGCGCAGTAAGGCGGGAGTCCCTCCGCAATGAATAAGGCCGGGCTTCACAGCCCGGCCTTTTCTATTACGAACGGACGGATACCGGCTCAGGAGAAGGACTTCAGCACGGCCTCCAGCTCGTCGTACATGAAAGGCTTGCTGAGTACCCCGGCGGCGCCTTTGCCGAGCAGCTGTTCCTTCAGCGGCTCCTGCTGCACGGCCGTGACCATCACCACCCTCGCGGCGGGATCGATGGCCCTGATCTCCTCCAGCGCCTCCAGCCCGGTCTTGCCCGGCATTATCATGTCCATCAGCACCAGCTCGGGCGAGGTCACGGCGAAAAGTTTCACGCCCTCGGCGCCGTCGCAGGCCTCGCCCACCACCTGGTGGCCCATTTCGGTCAGCAGGTCGCGTATCATCGCCCGCGTAAGATCGCTGTCGTCCACTATAAGAACTTTCATTGCATTCCCCCGGCGCGCTCAGCCGTTGAGCGCGTAATTCGGCGTTTCCTTGGTGACGCGCACGTCGTGCACGTGGCTCTCCTTGAGGCCCGCGCCCGAGATGCGCACGAAACGCGCCTTGCGGCGCAGCTCGGCCAGGTTCCGGCAGCCGCAGTAGCCCAGGCCGGCGCGCAGGCCGCCGGTCAGCTGGTGAACTATCGCCGACACCGGTCCCTTGTACGGGACCTGTCCCTCGATGCCCTCGGGGACCAGTTTTTCCTTCTCCACGCCCTGTTGGCCGTAACGGTCCTTGGAGCCGGCCTCCATCGCGCCGACGGAGCCCATGCCGCGGTAGGCCTTGTAGCTGCGGCCGTGGTATAGAATGATGTCGCCCGGCGCCTCTTCGGTGCCGGCCAGCAGCGTGCCCAGCATGACGCAGTCCGCGCCGGCGGCCAGAGCCTTGGTAATATCGCCGGAGAATTTTATTCCGCCGTCGGCTACGACCGGGACTTTGCCTTTGGCCGCGCGCACGCAGTCGCGCACCGCCGTCAGCTGCGGCACGCCGACGCCGGAAACTATCCGGGTCGTGCAGATGGAGCCGGGCCCTATGCCCACCTTTATCGCGTCGGCGCCGGCGCGTATCAGGTCGCGCGCGCCCTCGAAGGTGGCCACGTTGCCGGCTATAACCTCCACGCCGAAGCGCCGCTTGACCTCTTTAAGCGTCCGGAGAACGTTGGCCGAATGGCCGTGGGCGGAATCGAGCGAGATCAGGTCCGCCCCCGCTTTCACCAGCTCGGCGGCCCGCTCCACCGCCTCGTCGCCGGCGCCTATGGCCGCGCCCACGCGCAACCGGCCGGCCTTGTCCTTGCAGGCGTTCGGATACTGTTTGCGGTTGAGTATGTCGCGTACGGTGATGAGCCCTTTGAGCTCGCCGTTGCGGCCGACCAGCGGCAGCTTCTCTATGCGGTGCTCCTGCATCAGCTTTTCGGCCTGCTCCAGCGTGGTCCCGGGCCGCGCGGTGACCAGCTTGGTGGTCATCGCGGTGGAAACTTTTTTGCCTAGGTCGCGGAGGAAGCGCAGGTCGCGGTTGGTCAGCAGGCCCACCAGCCGGCCGCGCGAGACCACCACCGCGCTGGATACGCCGTGCTTGGCCAGCAGGGCCACGGCGTCGGAGAGCCTCTCATCGGGGGAAATGGTCAGCGGGTCGGTGATAACGCCGCTCTCGTGCTTCTTGACCCTGGCCACGTGCTGCGCCTGCTCGCGCGGCGTCATCGCCCGGTGTATGACGCCCAGGCCTCCCTCGCGGGCCATCGCTATGGCCAGAGGGGCCTCGGTGACCGTGTCCATCGCGGCCGAGACGAGCGGAATATTGAGCTTTATACCGGCGGTCAGCCGGGTGGAGAGGTCCGTGCCTTTCGGCATGACGGAAGACTTTGAGGGGACCAGAAGGACGTCGTCGAAGGTAAGGCCCAAACGGATATTATCCTGAAGCACCGGGAACCTCCTTGGCGGCTTTAACAGAGTTTACAATAATGCGGGGGACGTTGTTTACCCCCCGTCTTTCGGTCCACAATAAGGGGGACCTTGGACCCAAGCCCCCGTACGCGCTATATATTATAATTTAAAAGCCGGCGCGGGCCGGCAAGGAGAAAACCATGCGTTCAATTATCGCTTTGACCCTCGTTTCATTTTTCGCCGCCGGCGCGACTGCCGCCATGGACCAGCTGGAAGAAAAAGCCGGCTATACCGTGGGGACGGCCCCGGTGCCTAAACCGCCGTTCCCGCGACCGGTGGCGCCGGAGACTCCGGGTTCTTCCATAGCCGAGTATTCCGCGGCGGAAACCTACACTTTCGAGAGCGACGCCGAAGAGGCGATGGAGCCGCGCATAGCCGCCCTCCGGGCGGCCGGCATACAGACGCTCGGCGGCAGGGTGGTCAAGAATGACAGGCGCTGGTCCTTCGTCATAGAATACCTGCCCCGCGTGCAGCACTCCGCCGTCATGCCTCCCGCCGTGATATTCCGGTCTTATGAGAGCCCCGTCCCCTACTGGCTGGAGCGCGAGGCCGAAGCCGCCGCCGCGGCCGCCCGCTCGGCGATGG
>DNQL01000176.1 GCA_003500765.1 Elusimicrobiota bacterium
GCATCCCCCCCTCGCGGCCGCTGGGCGGCGGCGTGCGGGTGATAAGGCCGCTGATGGCCCTTACGCGCCGGGAGATAGAGGCATACATTAAGGCCAACGGCATGGCGGCCCGCAAGGATTCCACCAACGACGACCAGAAATACACCCGCAACTGGATACGCGCGACGCTGCTCCCCCTCATAGAGAAGAAGCAGCCGCGCATACGCGAACACCTGATAGGGATAGCGGAAGACCTGTCGGGAAAAAACTGAAAAAGGCGGCCTAGCGTCCCGCCCAGGCGACGAGCTCGGGCGGGTAGCCTATTTCTATCACCTTGAGCTCGCCTATGTTCTTCTGGGCGTGGGCGGCCATGAGGCCCGTCTTGGCCAGGCCGAAAGTAAGCGTGTGGGAAGCGGTTATGAAGACGCCGGTGTGATGTCCGGTATCGGGCAGCAGGCCCGACGGCAGGTCGAGCGAGACTACCGGGCGGCCGCTCTTGTTCATCAGCTGTATGACGCGCTTGAGCGCGCCGGCCGGCTTGCCCATGGAACCGATGCCCAGCAGGGCGTCCACCAGCAGACCGAACGCGGGCAGGGCGCCGGCCAGTTCCTCGACGGTATCTTTCTTTACCAGCGAGATCTTCACTCCGGCCGCGCGGGCCGCCTCCAGGTTTTTCACTACCAGTTCGCCGTAGCCGGTCTCTTTCGGCTCGAGTATGAATATCTCTGGCTCGGCCCCTTTCTGTTTCAGGTACCTGGCCGCGACCAGGCCGTCGCCGCCGTTATTGCCCTTGCCGCAGCAGACGGCGATCTTCACGGGAGCCGGAAGGTTAAGGTTCCCGGCTATGCGCAGGATCTCTTCGGCCGCGCCGCGGCCGGCGTTCTCCATCAGCTCGCCCTCGGCCACGCCGTACTCCGTCACGGCCTTCTTGTCTATGACGCGGATCTTGTCCGGCGTCACAACGGGGAGCCCCTGGAATTCCTTTACCTGCGGGATCTTGGCCATAAGGGGGCGGTCAGGATATGGCCCAGATCATCCAGCCCAGCAGCCAGGCGAAGCCCATGAAGCCGAGCGCGCACATAACATAGAACGGCGCCAGCACCGAGAGAACTGCCTTGCGCGAGCCGGCGGCGTAGATGCCTTTTATCAGGCGGACGCGGGCGTAGAAGACTATCAGCAGCGTCAGCATGAAGGCCAGGAACGGGCTGATATAGCCCAGCCGCGCGAAGAAGGCCAGCGGGACGGCGAAAGCCCAGAAGGCCTCGGCCAGGCCGAAGGCCAGGAACAGGCGCAGGGCGCTGCCCTCGGCCGAGGCGGTCTCCAGCGCCAGGTGCACCGAGGCGGCGGAGACGAAGTTCATGGTGCGCAGCAGCAGGAACAGCACGAGGAAGGACGCTATCCCCCCCGGGATGAACATGAACATGCGCAGGAAGGCGAAGAGGCTGAGCCCGCCGATGAAATAACCGGCCCAGCCGGCGGCGCCCAGGCGCTTGCGCGTCAGCGCGGCGAGAGAGCCCGCCGGGTTATCGACGATGTCGGCCGCGTCGCAGAGCAGTCCCATGGCTCAGAACCCCTGCCAGCGGTATTCGAGCCGCGGGTGGTCGGTGATCATCTCCGTCACCTTGCCGCCGCCGAAAAGGCCCAGCTTCGAATCGAGCAGCGAGAAGATGCTGGAGAAAGGATCGGTATCGCGTATGACGCGGGGGTTCTTGCCGATCTTGCCCAGTTCCCCGGCGATGTCCAGCGCCGTCTGCGTGTCGCCGAGGACGTCCACCAGCCTGGCCTCCAGGGCCTGGCGGCCGGTATAGATGCGGCCGTCGGCTATCTCCGAGCGCAGCTTGTCGGCGGGGATATTGCGGCCGGTAGAGACCACCGCCACGAACTGGTCGTAGGAATCGTCTATCATCGCCTGCAGCAGCCGGCGCTCTTCGGGCGTCATATCGCGGGACATCGAGCCGATGTCCTTGAACTTGCCGGACTTGATGACCTCCGGCTTATAGCCGATCTTCTTCATCAGGCCCTCTACGTTGGCGCCGCTGAAGATGACGCCGATGGAACCGGTGATGGTGCCGGGATGCGCGACTATCCTGTCGCAGGCGGCCGCGATGTAATAACCGCCGCTGGCGGCGACGTCGCCCATCACGGCTACGACCGGCTTCTTGTGGGTATCGCGGGCGCGGGCGATGGCGGCGTTTATCTCCTGTACGGCGGAAACGGTGCCGCCGGGCGAATTGATGTCGAGCAGTATGGCCTTCACTTCCTTGCGGGCGGCCAGTTTGTCTATCTTGCGGGCGATCTGGCCGCTGCCCTTTTCCCAGGAGTGCGGGGAATTGCCCTGGTAGATGCCGCCGTAGACGGGCACGATGGCGACGGCGTCCTTGCTGCTGGGCACCATGCCGGTGATCTTCTTGAGGTCCAGGTCGGAGGGCCTGGCCTTGCGGGCGACGGCGGCTTTTTCGATGACGAGGAAGGATACCATGATAGCCCCGGCGTAGAGCACGGCCAGGACCTTGAGCCAGAGGCGCGTGGCCGTCTTGGGCGGCTCGGCCTGCGGCGGCGCC
>DNQL01000209.1 GCA_003500765.1 Elusimicrobiota bacterium
CGCCTCCGGTTCGACGCTCGACGAAAAGCTGGCCGCGCTGGTGCCGGGCCTCGATACCGGCCGCGCCGCCGACGACCTCAACGACCGCACGCCCGCGCTGACCATGCGCGGCTTCGGCATGGGCACTCAGGGCGGCAGGGGACAGGGCCGCACGCTGGTATTGCTCGACGGGGCGCCGCTCAATAACGCCGCCAACGGGGGCGTGAACTGGAACGACCTCGCCGTCGAGGAGATAGACCGCGTCGAGATACTCAAAGGCCCCGCTTCCTCGCTCTACGGCTCCAATTCCATGGCGGGCGTCGTGAACATCATCACACGGAGACCCGGAGACTCCCGACGCGTGGAGGCCTCTTTCGGCACCTACAATACGCTCGACCTCGCCGCGCGCGGCGGGGGGAGGCTGGGCCGCCTGTCACTGGAGGCCTTCGGCAGGACCATGCGCAGCGCCGGCTATACCAAGGCCCTCCCGGCGGACAGGGACGCCTACACCCGCAGGTCGTATACAGACGAAGAATCGGCCGGGCTGCGCGCCGCCTATGACCTCGGCCCGGCCGGCTCGCTGCGCGCCGATCTCTCCCGCTCCGACGGCGTCGCGGGGCTGGGCACCAATTACCGGGGGACGGCCCGCGGCGAATACCGCGAGAGCGTAACCGACCAGGTCCGGCTCTCCTGGAAAGGCGCGCTGGCCGGCCTGGACTGGTCCGCGTCCTTCTTCGGCCAGAGTACGGAGCAGGTCCGTGAAGAGGCGGTCAGTACGACCAGGCTCACCGATATAAGGGTGGACAGGCTGGACCGCGGCGCGCTGGTTTCAGCTTCGGGAGAGCTGGCCGGCCTGGGGACCGTCGCAGGTCTGGACTGGAAACGGGGCCATGTGGACGGTTATGACGATTACAATAACGGCAAATACTCCAGGGACATCGGCGGGACGGATATACTGTCGTCTTTCTTCCAGCTCGACGGTAAATTCCTGCCGGACAGGCTGACCCTGGCGGCCGGCCTGCGTTACGACAGGGCAAAATTTTACGACGGCTACGCGGAAAATACCAACGCGCCGGGGTTTTTTACGGGCGCGCTGCCGGAGCGTTCCTGGTCCCGGCTGACGCCCAGGGTTTCGGCCGGCTATAAATACGGCCCTGGCGTCTCGCAGTACGTTTCTTACGCCCGGGGCTTCAGGCCCGCCGAGCTGGAAAATATGGTCCTGACGCTGGTGAAAGGCAGCGGCGCCAATAAGTGGTACCAGAAGCCCAACCCGGACCTCGGCCCCGAGAAGTCGGAGACTTTCGAGACCGGCCTCCGACTGAACCCTCTGCCGGACCTGTATCTGGACCCTTCCGCCTACCTTACGCGCGCGCGGGATTTTATCTACCAGATAAACACCGGCGTCGTCGACCCGACCTACGGCGCGGAGAAGATGTACACCAATGTGGCCGGGGTCAGGATATACGGACTGGAGCTGCCCGTTAAATACATACGCGGCGGCTTGTCGGTCTCGGTCTCCTACGCGCGTTCGCATTCGCGCGTTACGGATTCCCCTGCCCTCGCCTCTATAAAGGAGAAGGAACTGACCTACGCGCCGCGTCATATCTGGTCCGCCGCCTTGTCGTGGAAGCGGGGCCGCTGTTCCTTCTCCGGCGACTGGACGCGCAGGAGCCGGCAATTCACCGACGACGCCAACACCTCTTCGGTACCCGGCTATTCGGTCGCCGGCTTCGGCGTCTCGCGCGATCTGGGCGGCGGCTCTTCGCTGTCGCTGCGGCTCGACAACGCTTTCAAAGAGCTCAGGCAGAGTTCTGACGAGTACCTGGCGCCCGGCCGCATGGCAAGCGCGGCGCTGAAGGCGGCTTTCTAAATGACCCCCGCGGCCCGGAAAGCGACGCTCTGGCGCAAGGCGGCCGTGCTCGGCAGCCTCTGGGCCGCTTCCGAGATAATACTGGGCAGTTTCCTCAAGAACGCCCGCGTTCCTTTCGCCGGCCTGCTGCTCACCGGCATCGGCGTGGCCATTCTGGTGGCCGGGCACCGCCTCTGGCCGGAGAAGGGACTGCTCTGGCGGGCGGGGCTCGTCTGCGCGGCCATGAAGTCGGTCTCTCCCAGCGCCGTCCTGCTCAGCCCCATGGTCGCGATCTTCGTCGAGGGAGCGCTGGCGGAACTCGCCGTCCGCCTTCTCGGCGGCAACGCGGCCGGCTATATCCTGGCCGGCGGCCTCGCGATGAGCTGGGGCCTGGTTCACAAGGTCGGAAAACTCCTCCTCTTCTACGGGCCGGCGTCCCTGGACATCTATGTCAAAGGGCTCGAGCGGCTTCGTGACTGGCTCGGCCGCCCCGGGGGTATATGGGAGCCGGTGCTCCTTCTCTTCTTCGCCTATTTCGCGGCCGGCGCCGCCGCGGCGCTGATTGGTATGAGGGCGTCCGCCGACGGGGCCAGGGTGCCGCTGAAAAAACGCGCCGCTGATCTTTTCAAGCCGCGCCGCGGCGACGGCAAGCCGGGCTATTATTCGGCGGCGCTGCTCGGCCTGCACCTGCTGGTGATAACCGGGCTGATGGTCTCGGGGCGGCTGTCGCTGGCGGCGGCGGCCGGGCTTTCCGCCGTTTACGGGCTTGTCTGCGCCTTCTTCTACCGCCGTTCGGCGGCCCTGCTCTCGAGAGCCGGCCTGTGGACCGGCATAGCGGCGGTCTCGCTGCTGGCCGGCTGGCTGCTGGGCGACTGGGGCCCGGGCCTGC
>DNQL01000208.1 GCA_003500765.1 Elusimicrobiota bacterium
CTGCGCGCCGCGGAAGGCGGGACGGGCGGAGGCGCCGCCATCGCCGAAAGGACCGCCGCGGGAGTGACGCTGCGCAAGGCGGTCCCTGTCTTTAAGACCCGGAAGGACTGGCCGGTCTTCACCCTGGAGACGGAGCACGGCTACGAGGTCACCGCGACGGACGACCACAAATTCTTCACTCCAGGCGGGCTCAAGGAACTCAAGGACTTGCGGCCGGGAGACGAACTGCTGATACAGTCCGCCCCAGGGAGCTGGAGCGCGAATTACGACCTCCCCCCCTTCCTGCCGGAGAACAAGCTGAAGGCCCGCCAGGGGCGCGGCGAAGCCGCCCTGCCCCGCCGGTGGTCCCGCGAACTGGGCGAACTGCTGGGCTGGGTGACCGGCGACGGCTGGATAAGCGAAGAAACGCCCGCCGGCCGCAATATCCCGAATTACACCGTCGGCCTGATGTTCGGAAACGAAGAGAAAAAAATCCTTGCCCCTAAATTCCGCGCGCTGATAAAGAGCTGGACCGGCCTGGACGGCTCGGAGACCGAAAGGAACGGCACTCTCTCCCAGTATTACAAGTCGGGGCTTTACTATTTCCTCGCCTCCCTCGGCATTACAGGAGCGGCCGGGAATGAGAAGCGCGTACCGGAAGCCCTATGGCGGGCGCCGCGCGAGGCGGTGCTGGGCTTCCTGTCGGCGTTGTTCACCGCCGACGGCACGGTGAACGTTTCCGGGCGCATAAACTACGGATCCATAAGGCTGGCCAATAGTTCGAGGGAACTGCTCAAAGAGGTGCAGCGGCTGCTACTTAACGAGGGCATAGTCTCTCAGCTTTATCTGCGGCGCCGGGCCGGGCAAAAACTGATGCCGGATTCTTCCCGCCGGCCCAAGCTGTACAGTTTTAAGGACCAGTACGAACTGGTCATAACGCGGAGGAACCGGGCCAGGTTCCTGAGCGAGATCGGATTTTTAACTCCATCGAAGCAGAAAAAAGCGGAACTTTTCGAAGCCGGACTGGAGCGCGGAGCTTACCGGGAGTCATTCGTGACCAGGGTAAAAAGCGTCGTTCCGGCCGGGACCGCGGACGTATACTGCACTACCGAAAAAGAGACGCATAGCCTCATAGCCAATGGTTTCGTCGCGGCGAACTGCGGCGAGCAGCCGCTCTTGCCGTGGGAGTCCTGCAACCTGGGCTCCATAAACCTGGCCAACTACGTGACGGGCGACGTCGGCTCCGGCGCGATGGACTACGACAGGCTGGGCGCCACCGTGCGAACCGCGGTGCGATTCCTCGACGACGTCATCGAGATAAACAATTACCCCCTCCCCGAGATAGAGCGCATCGCCAAGGGCAACCGCAAGATAGGCCTGGGCGTGATGGGATGGGCCGAGACGCTGGTGAAGCTGGGCCTGGCCTACGACGGGCCCGCCGGCCTGAAGAAGGCCGAAGAGGTGATGAAGTTCATCGACGAAGCGGCTCTCTCGGCCTCGCAGGAGCTGGCCCGCGAGCGCGGCGTCTTCCAGAACTGGAAGGATTCCATCTACGACAAGGACGGCAAACATTTCCGCGGCCTGTCGGCCAAGCCGCGCAACGCCTCGCGCACCACGATAGCCCCGACGGGGACCATCGCCATAGCGGCCGGGCTGCAGGGCTCCGGCATCGAGCCTTTCTTCGCCATCGCCTACACGCGCTACAACGCCAGGGCGCTCGACGCGCTCAAGCACGGTAAGGGCGCGGACGCGAAGGATACCTTCTTCGAGGTCAATTCTCTCTTCCGCCAGCTGGCCGAGCGGGAAAATTTTTTCGGCCTCGACGAGAAGGTCCTCTGGAAGAAAATAGAGGCCAATCACAAGGCGGTGCGCGGCATCCCGGAAATACCGGCGAAGATACAGGAACTGTTCCCGACGGCGCACGACGTCAGCGTCGAGAACCACATAAAAGCCCAGGCCGCTTTCCAGAAATATACGGACAACGCCGTCTCCAAGACGATAAACATGCCCGGCTCGGCCAAGGTCGAGGACGTGAAGAACTGCTACCGGCTGGCCTACCGGCTGGGCTGCAAGGGCGTTACGGTCTACCGCGACGGCTGCAAGGCGCAGCAGGTGCTCAATATAGGCGCCGATACCCACCCCAAGGGCAAGAAGCGCCGGGCGCCCGCGCAGTCTTTCGGAGTCTCGTCGGAGTACTTCCAGATAAAGACCGGCTACGGCCCGCTGCACATCCATATCAACTTCAACGAGCACGGGCCCTACCAGGTCTTCACCAATATGCCGCCGCTGGGCACCGAGATAAGCGGCCTCACCTCGCTGATAGGCATACTGCTGTCTAAGTACCTGGAGGAGGGCGGCGACCCGGTCAAGATCATCAAGCACCTCAACTCGGTAAAGGGCGACAGGCCGATGGGGCTGGGCGAGAACCGCATCAACTCCGTCGCGCACGGCATCGCCGTGGCGCTGCGCAGCCACCTCAAGCGCACGGGCATCATCGGCTCCGACCAGGAGCTCAACGGCCAGCAGAAGCTGGAGCTCTGGGAAGTATCCAAGACGCAGTACTGCCCCAAGTGCTATTCTTCCAATGTCAGCTACGAGAGCGGCTGCTCGGGCCCGACCTGCCACGACTGCGGCTACTCGGAGTGCTCCTGAAAGTACCGGACAAGCCCGTACCGCACCATGAATAAACCGCCCCTGCCCGTATTCTTCCACCCGAAGCAGCTGCCTCACAATCCGCGCTACGAGTGGACATTCGGCCGCAAGATAGAACATCCCGAGACCAGGTCCCGCGTGGACCGGATACTGAAAGCCATCTCCGGCAGTCCCGCTTTCTCGCTGCGGCTGCCGTATAAGATGCCGCTCAACCGCCTGACCGACCTCCATCACAAGGACCTGGTCAGCGTACTCAAGACCGCCCGGAAGCTGCCCGAAGGGAAGACCTATTACCCCAGCGTCTTCCCGCGGCGCGACCAGGTCAGCAGCGACCCTGACTCGCTGCCGCGCGCCGGCTACTACTGCTTCGATTCGGGCACACCTCTCACGGTCCATTCCTGGGACGCGGCCTACTGGAGCGCGGCCGCCGCCTGGTCGGCCGCCAAGTGCGTAACCTCGGGCGAATCCAAAGCCGCCTACGCCCTCAGCCGCCCGCCCGGCCATCACGCGCAGCGCGACCTATTCGGCGGCTACTGCTACTTCAATAACGCCGGCATGGCCGCCCGCCATTTCCGCCACCGCGGCCGGGTGGCCATAGTGGACATCGACTTCCACCACGGCAACGGCACCCAGGCCATCTTCTACCCCGACCCAAAGGTATTCTTCGCCTCCATACACGGCGACCCGCGCAAGTTCTATCCCTACTTCTCCGGCTACGACGGCGAGACCGGCCGCGGCGAGGGGCGCGGGACCAATCTCAATGTCCCGCTGCCGGCCGGGACCGACGGCAAAAAATACCTGAGCGTGCTGCGCCGCAAGGTGCTGCCCGCCGTAAGGAAGTTCAGGCCGGTGGCGCTGGTGATCTCCGCCGGCTTCGACACCTACAGGCACGACCCCGTCGGCGGCTTCGACCTGGAGACGCGAGATTTCGTGGAGATAGCCCGGGAGTTCGCGGACCTGGACCTGCCCACGGTGATAGTGCAGGAGGGAGGCTACGCCACCAAATGGCTGGGCGTCAACGCCGCCGCTTTCCTGCGCGCCTTCCGCGACCGGCACTTCGACTGAGCCCGCACCGCTTATAGCCCCCCGCCCCCGGGCTTTGCTATCATATGGCTACCGCCCTATGAAAAAAGGCCTTTTTATCGTACTCGAAGGACCGGACCGTTCCGGCAAATCCACCCAGGCAGCCATGCTCCGCGACTGGCTGCTGGGACTGGGCCACAAGGTGCGCCTGACGCGCGAACCAGGGGGAACCTATCTCTCCGAGAAGATACGCGCGATACTGCTCGACCCCAAAAGCGAGATAGAGCCGCTGACCGAGCTCTTCCTCTACGAGACCTCCCGAGCCAAGCACACGCTCAAGGTCATCCTGCCGGCCCTCAAGACCGGTGAGATCATAGTCTCCGACCGCTACACCATGTCCACCACGGCCTACCAGGGCTACGGCCGCGGCCTCGACCTGAAAACGGTAGAGACGCTCAACCGCATAGCCACGATGGGGCTCAAGCCCGACCTGACCATCGTCTTCGACGTTCCGGATAAGGTCTTCAAGCAGCGCGAATGCCGCGGCAATGACAGGATGGAACTGCAGGGCGCCTCTTTCCGACTCAAGGTCAACAGGGCCTATAAGCGGCTGTCGTCCCGGCCGGGCGTGAAAAAAGTGGACGCGTCCGCGCCGATAGAGGCCGTGCACGCCGAGGTGCTCTCGGCCATACGCCCGCTCCTCCGTAAAAAAGGTTTCGGGACGCGCTGATGTTCAAGGAAATAATCGGCCACGAAAAGGAACGGGCCGCGCTAAGAGCGCTGGCCGCCTCCGGGCGCGTGCCGCCGGCCATGATCTTCTACGGCCAGGAGGGCGTGGGCAAGCGGCTGGCCGCCATGGAGTTCGCGGCGGGCCTCAACTGCACGGGCGATCCC
>DNQL01000114.1 GCA_003500765.1 Elusimicrobiota bacterium
TCGGGGTTGTCGCGGGTGAAGATGCGCAGGGCTATCTGGCTGCGCGGGTTGAAGAGGCCGACGCCGTAGGGCTGGCCGTTGCGGTCGTAGACGGCGGCGAGGTCGCCGGGCCGCAGTTCGCGGTCGGCGGAGTCTATCATGCGGCGGAAGGCGTTGGGGCCGGCCGGCGCGCTGGACAATTTCACCCTTGGCAGCTTCATCGGAAGTCAATATTAGCAAATGACGAAACGGAATAGGGAGAACAATTCCGGGGCATGTCGGCGTGTCAGCACGCAGGACACGGACTCGCGCGCATAGCGCGTCGGTCACGCATAGCCCGCATAGCGGGCTTGCGCGACCCCACCTCGGCGTTTTCGCTTACGCATGAAAACGCCTGCGGCCTTGCGGACCTGCACCGCAGGTCCTCACCTCGGCTCTCGCCGCTCGCGCTTACGATGCTCGCGGCTCCGAGGCGGTCCTGCTTAGCTGACACGCCGCCTTCCCCGATTGTTCCCTTGTGGGACGACTAACGGGTAGGCTCCTCCCGGGGACATGCGGCGAGTCACATGAGGAAGTTTTTCCCCCGAGCGAATGAGGGTACCGGCACTGCCGGACGGGCATGAATGTCTGAGGCCAGAGGCGCTATGCGCCCGGGCCGAGTTCGTGCCCGGCCGAATGAGCGAAGGGTGGGCCCGGAAAAACTGAACCGTGACGAGCGCATGTCCCCGGGAGGGACCTGCCTTTACAGCGTCCCATAAGGAGACAGCCGGGACCCGGAATAGTTTTTCCTTATTTCTTGAGGATGTCGATGCGGCGCCAGAGGCCGGAGCGCCAGCGCAGCCAGAAGAACAGGGCGAGCAGGAAGATGTAGAAGGCCGCCCAGGCCCAGGCGTGTATCAGCTCGCCGCCGCCGTGCGTGATGTACCAGATGCCCGGCACGAAAAGTATCCACGCCGCCGCGCTGGCGCCCAACATCTGGAACCGCGTGTCCCCCGCCCCGCGCAGCGCGTCGGCGTAGACTATTCCTATCGCGTCGAAGAAGATGAAGACCGCCAGCACGCGCATCACCGGCCGGCTCTCGGCCAGGATCGCCGCGTAGAGCTCCTCCTGCCCCGAGCCGAAGATATTGACGAAGAGGCCGGGCACGGCGAAGAACAGCGCGCCCACCGCCGCGCCGTAGAGCGCCGCCAGGCGGACGGCGTTGACCGAAACGCGCACGGAGAGGTCCGGCTTGCGCATGCCGATATACCTGCCCACCAGCGTCAGCGCCGCCATGCCGAGCCCTATCATCGGCATGAAGGCCAGCTGGTTGAGCGAGGCTATGATATTGCTGGCCGCCAGCGACACCTTGTCCATCGCCCCGACGATGAAGATGAAGGCGGCGAAGGCCGCTATGTCCAGGAAGAAGCCGACGCCGTTGGGCGCGCCGTACTTTATAAGCCGCAGGAAGAGGGACCGGTGGAAGCTGACCAGGCGGCTGGTGCGGTAGCGCGCGCGGTTGTAGGGCGAGAGCGCCAGTTTCAGGTAGAGGGCGAGCATCAGCAGCTGGCCGGCGACCATCGCCCACGCCGCGCCGGTCATGCCCAGTTCCGGCATCGGGCCTTTTCCGAAGATCAGCGACCAGGAGAGCAGCACGCAGAGGGCGTTGCCGGCCATGTTGACCATCATCGGCACCTTGGTCAGCCCGCGGCCGGTGAAGAAGGAAGAGAGCGCGACGTTGCAGAGGAAGATTATGCCGGTCGAATTGAGTATGAGGAAATATTTCTTTTCCAGTTCTATGACGGCCGGGGGATGGCCGGAGACGGAAATTATCCAGTAGCCGAGCGGAGTGAGGGCCATCAGCAGCAGCCCGGCGGCTATAGCCAGCCAGACCCCCTGCCAGACCGCGACGGAGACGCTGGCGGATTTGCCCCTGCCGTGGTACTGCGAGACGAAGGCGTTGGTGTAGGAGGCCGTGCCGACGAAGAAGCAGGCGAAGACGAAGGAGAGCAGGCCGGCCGGCACGCAGGCCGCCAGCTCGTCCGGCCCGTAATGGGCCAGGAAGACCCGGTTGATGAACTGCATGACCGTGGAGGAGGCGGTGGAAAGTATCAGCGGGTATGAGGTCTCTATGAGCTCCCTCATGCCTCCCGGCTCGTGGGCGCGGGAGGGCTTCATCGGCGGCGCGGGAAGAGCGCCCAGAGTCCCAGCGCCAGCGTCAGCGCCATGCTCAGCGGGCCGAACAGCCAGCCGTAAGAGGTGTAGAAAGTGCCGCCGGGGCGCAGGCGCGCTTCACCGGCCAGCACGCCCCGCTCGCCGGAGGCCAGTTCGGCCCTGACTTCGCCGAGCGGGTCGATGATCTGGGAGACGCCCGAGGTCGCCGGCCTGAGTATCCAGAGGCCGGTCTCGACGGCGCGCGCCGCCGACATGTCGGAATGCTGCAGGTGCTGTTTGAGGCCCCAGCGCATGGGGTCCTTGGTCGGGCTGATCAGTATTTCAGCCCCGCCGGCCGTCACCTTGCGCGGCCCGTCCTCGAAGGCTAGGTCGTAGCAGATCTGGACTCCGAGTTTCCCGAGAGGCGTCGCGACCGGGGACGGGTCCGGGTTCGGGGTGAGCCCGTCGTCGACGAAAGGCACGGGGTGGAGCTTGTCGTAGCGCCCGAAGCGTTCTCCGCCCGGCCCCAGCGCCAGGACGAAATTGGCGCCGCGGCCCGCCGCCACTTCGGCGGGGTCCTGGACGCCGGAGGCTATCAGGTTGACGGAGGAGAGTGATTTCAGTCGCTCTGATATCAGCGCCGAATATTTTCCCTCTTCCCCGCCCTTCATGTAGAAGGCGTATTCCGGCCAGATCAGCAGGTCGGCTCCGGCCGCCGCCGCGGAGAGGCTCAGTTCCAGCAGGCTTTCGAGTTCGAGGGTCTCGTCCTGCAGCAGGGCCGCTTTCACCGGCCGGCCGGCTTCGGCGTCGAAGGCGGCGATACGGTCGCGTCCCCAGGCGGATACTACCGCGCAGAGGAAGACGGCCAGCAGCGGCGCCAGGTATTTCCTCTGCAGCAGCAGTACCCAGGCCGCGTTGACGGCCGCGATGAAAGCGGAAAGACCGTACACGCCCCAGACGCTCATCGTCTGCAGCGCCGGAGCGGCGGCCATCTGGCTGTAGCCGAGGCCCAGCCAGGGGCAGGCCAGCGGCCAGGCCTCGGAGCGGAAATACTCCAGGCCGGCCCAGGTCACGCCGGCCAGCAGCGCCCAGATCA
>DNQL01000219.1 GCA_003500765.1 Elusimicrobiota bacterium
CTCGGCCAGCAGCACCGCGGCGTCGCGCATCGCGGCCGAGGCCAGCGGCGTACCGGATGACATGAAGGCGGCGTATTTGAAGCCCTCGATGCCGTCGTCCGGACGGCCGTCCAGCCAGGCGCGCACGGCCTCCCGGTAAACGGATTCCGGGCTTTCCAACCCGGCGCGGGGGGCGGCTTTGACGGACGGGGCCGCCATTAATAAGGAAAGGAGCAGAGCGTATTTCATCGGGCACTAATTTAGCAATTCTGCCCGGCCTCGGCAAGGATGGCCACCTCCGCGTTTTGCAATCCAAAAGTTTTTTATGTAAAATAAATTCACCGGGCCATTAGCTCAACGGTAGAGCAGACGCCTCTTAAGCGTAAGGTTACAGGTTCGAATCCCGTATGGCCCAAAAATATTGCAGGCGCCGTCCCGATGCCGGCGCGACAGGGAAAAAAGCGCGATAGCAGCCGAAAAACCCCGTTCGTAAAACGGGGTTTTTATCTGCCGGAGACACGCCGCCGTAGTCAAGGATTCCGGCGCCAGAGTGGTGGAATGGCAGACACGCACGGCTTAGGACCGTGTGCCGAAAGGCGTGGAGGTTCGAGTCCTCTCTCTGGCACCCCGCTCTCATCGATAACCCCAGGAGGAAAAATGCCCGTCACTCTCTCTTACGGAGACAAGATAAAGAAAATAAAGGCCGAAGGCTGCGTGCACGTTTACGCCGTCGATTCCGGCAAGGACGTACTCGCCGAGGCGCAGGAGCAGGCACTGGTGCGCCTTCAGGCCGTGGTCACGCTGCCCGGTTTCCGCCAGGGCAAGGTCCCGCTGGCGATGATCAAGGAACAGTTCCCCTCCATGGTCCGCGACGAGGCCCTGGATATACTGGCCAAGGCCGCGCTGCCCGAGATAATCAAGGCCGAGAGCGCCGCTCCGGTGGTGACGCCGCTGATGACCAACGTGAAGTACGACGCGGCAAAGACCGCCTACTTCGAGGTGCAGCTGGAGTGCAGCCCCAAGCTGGAGCCCAAGAACTACGAGAAGATCAAGGCCGTGCGCCGCGTCAAGAAGATCGCCGACGCCGAGGTCGAGAAGTACATAAACCAGCTCCGCGAGTACAACGCTTACCTCAAACCGGTGGATGACGCCCCGATAGCAGCCAACCACTTCGTCGTGGTCGATTACGAGACCTGGGAGAACGGCGAGAAGGTCGCCGACGGCGACGTTAAGGGCGAGATAGTGGACATGTCCGCCCCGCAGACCGTGGCGGGCCTGGCCGAGAAGCTGCTGGGAGCCAAAAAGGGCGACGTCGTCGAGTTCGACTCCGAGTTCGGCGGCCGCAAGCTCAAGTTCAAGGCCCGCGTTCAGGACGTCAAGGAGAGGGTCGTGCCCGCCATCGACGAGGCCTTCCTGGGCCAGGCCGGCGTGAAGACCGCCGAGGAGCTCAAGGAGAACGTCCGCAAGCTGCTCGAGCGCGGCGAGACCGAGCGCACCGAGAAGGACCTGCTCGCCCAGATCGAGGACCATCTCATAAAGCACAACCCGATGTCCCTCCCCCCCACGCTGGTCAAAGAGGAGTCCAAGGAACTGATGGAGGTCCTCAGGCGCCGGATGCAGGGCGACGAGAATTTCAGCGAGGAAGCTTTCGCCGAGCGCGTGACCCCGATAGCCGAGCGCAACCTGCGCCTCACCTATCTCCTCCACAACATAGCCCGCAAGGAGAAGATAGAGGCCACCGACGCCGACGTCGACTCCGAGCTGCAGAAGGCGATAGCCCGGCTGGCCAGCGAAGAGGAGAAGAACAAGGCCCGCGAACTGTTCGACCGCAGGAAGGATTACATCAGGGCTTCGATAGTGGAAAATAAGACCATGGATTTCATAAAATCCAAGGCGGAGATAAAAGAAGAGACCAAGTAAGCGCGGCCGTCCCGCGCGGAGGAAAAAAATGATAATCCCGACAATTATAGAGAAGTGGAACCAGGGGGCGATGGTCGGCTACGACATCTACTCCCGCCTGCTCAGGGACCGCATTATATTCTTCGGCGACCCGGAAGGAGCGGTCTCCACGGCCTCGGCCAACACGGTCATAGCCCAGCTGCTCTACCTCGACGCCGAGGACCCGGACAAGGATATCAACCTCTACATCAACTCCCCCGGCGGCATGGTCACGGCCGGCCTGGCGGTCTACGACACGATGCAGTTCATCAAGGCCCCTATCTCCACGATCTGCATGGGTATGGCGATGAGCTTCGGCGCGGTGCTGCTGGCCGCCGGCTCAAAGGGCAAGCGCTACGCGCTGCCCAACGCCCGCATCATGATCCACCAGCCCCTGATCTGGGGCGGCGGTATCTCCGGCCAGGCCACCGACATCGAGATCGAAAGCCGCGAGATGCAGGAGAATAAGAAGCGCCTCACCGAGATACTGGCCAAGCACACCGGCCAGACCGAGCAGAAGGTCCACGACGACATGGAGCGCAACTTCTACCTGTCGGCCGCCGAGGCCAGGGATTACGGCATAATCGACGGGGTGCTGGACTTCAAGAAAAAATAACCACGCCGGAGCGACTTAAGACCTATGGCTGAACTTCAGAAAGAGCGCCGCGAAGAAGAAAAACTGCCCGCGACACTGCCCGCTATCGCGATACGCGACGTGGTCATGTTCCCCCACATGGCCCTGCCGCTGTCGGTGGACAGGCCGCGTTCCGTGGCCGCCATAGAGCAGGGGCTCAAGGCCGGCCGCAGGGTGCTGGCGCTCACTCAGAAGAAGCCGCAGGTCAACGAGCCCGAAACCGGCGACCTCTACCAGTACGGCGTTCTCAGCGAGGTCGCGCAGTCGCTCAAGCTGCCCGACGGCACGATGCGCGTCTTCCTGCAGGGACTGCGCCGCGCGCGGGTGAAGTCGCTCACGGCCGAGGGAGAGAGCGGCGCTTTCATCGCGGAGGTCGAATACCCGGAGGAGAAACCGGAGAAGGGCCCCGAGGTCACGGCCCTGATGCGCCACACACTCGAGATATTCGAGCAGTACGTGAAGCTGGGCACCCGCATCCCCGGCGATTCGGTCTCGCTGCTGGCGCAGGTCGAGGACCCGTCCCGGCTCGCCGACACCATCGCCTCCAACGTCCCCTTCAATCCCCCCGAGCGCCAGGACCTGCTGGAGACCGAGAGCGCCCAGGGCCGCCTGGAGAAGCTCCTCAAGATGCTCGCCAAGGAGATCGAGATCCTGGACATCGAGCAGAAGATACATTCCAGGGTCAAGTCGCAGATAGAGAAGTCGCAGAAAGAGTACTATCTGAACGAGCAGATGAAGGCCATACAGAAGGAACTTCACCAGAAGGACGACCTGGCCAAGGAGATCGACGAGCTCAAGAAGAAAGTCAAGCAGGTCAAAATGTCCAAGGAGGCCGAGGCCGCGGCCGAGAAAGAGCTGCAGCGCCTCTCGCGGATGGCGCCGTTCTCCCCGGAGTCTACGGTCTCGCGCACCTACCTCGATTGGCTGACCGCGCTGCCCTGGTCCGCGCAGACCAAGGACGTTATCGACATCGAGGCCGCCCGCAAGGTGCTCGAAGCCGACCATTTCGGGCTCAAGAAGCCCAAGGACCGCGTCCTGGAGTACCTGGCCGTGGCCAAGCTGACGCAGCACCTGCGCGGACCCATACTCTGCTTCGTAGGCCCCCCCGGCGTGGGCAAGACCTCCATCGCCCGCTCCATCGCCTCGGCGATGGGCCGCAAGTTCGTGCGCATGTCGCTGGGCGGCGTGCGCGACGAGAGCGAAATACGCGGCCACCGCCGCACCTACGTGGCCTCAATGCCGGGCCGCATCATCCAGAGCCTCAAGAAGGCGGGCAGCCGCAACCCGGTGTTCCTGCTCGACGAGATAGACAAGATGGGCACCGACTGGCGCGGCGACCCGGCAGCGGCCCTGCTGGAAGTCCTGGACCCCGAGCAGAACAAGGAGTTCACCGACCATTTCCTGGACGTGCCTTTCGACATCTCCCAGGTGATGTTCATCGCCACCGCCAATACGCTCTACGGCATACCCGTCAGCCTGCGCGACCGCCTGGAGATAATCGAGTTCAGCGGCTATACGCATAACGAGAAGATCGCGATAGCGAAGAAATACCTGATCCCCCGCCAGCTCACCGAGCACGGCCTTAAGCCGCAGACCTTCACGGCGGACGACGCCGCGATCGACTCGGCCATCCGCGGCTATACCCGCGAGGCCGGGGTCCGCAACCTCGAGCGCGAGATGGCCACGCTGGCCCGCCGCGCCGCACGCAAGATAGTCGAGGAAAAGAGGCCCGCTGTAAAGATCACGGCCGCGAACCTGCACGATTTCCTGGGCATCCCGAAGTTCGTGCAGGAGAAAGCCTCCCCCAACGGCGTCGGAGTGGCTACGGGCCTGGCCTGGACCGAGAACGGCGGAGAGGTCCTTACCGTCGAGGCGGTCAGCGTGCCCGGCAAGGGCGAGCTGATGCTCACAGGCAAACTGGGCGACGTGATGAAGGAGTCGGCCCAGGCCGCTTTCTCCTACGTGAAATCCAGGGATTTCGCCTCACCGGCGTCCATCTCCTCCAGTAATTTCCATGTGCATGTCCCGGAGGGCGCCGTTCCCAAGGACGGTCCTTCGGCCGGCATAACGATCGCTTCCGCGCTGGCCAGCCTGGTCTCCGGCCGGCCGGTTAAGCCCGACGTTTCAATGACGGGCGAGATAACTCTTTCGGGCCGGGTGCTGCCGATAGGCGGCCTCAAGGAAAAGGTCATAGCCTCCTTCCGCGAGCGCGTGAAGACAGTGATCTTTCCCAAGGCCAACCTGAAGGACCTCGAGGAGGTCCCGGCGGAGATAAAGGACGGCATGAGGCTGGTCCCCGTCTCCCACATGGACGAGGTGATAGGCGCCGTGCTGGCGCCCGCCGCCCGTCCCGCCGCCCGCGCCAGGTCTTCGGCCAGGCGCTGAGCCCGTCGTTCGGATAGGGGGCATTTGCTGATGAAAAAAGCGGCTTTCCTTTTATTGTGCCTGTCTTTCCTCCCCGGGTCCCTGCCGGCCTACGAGGGAGAGCTCGCGACCCACGAGGTCGAGGGCGCCCTGGAGAAGACCAAGCTCGGCGAGGTCTTCGGCCAGTACCTGGCCACCATACAGATGTACGATCCCGAGCGGGCCACGCAGCTCGGCATACACGACGCCGACGCGCTGCTCACCAAGCGCAACCTGGAGCGCGTTAACACCCAGCTGGAGGCGCTGCGCAAGATCCGCGTCAAGCTCCACGAGATAGACCCGGAACCTCTGTACGCCTCCGACGCCATCGACTACGGCCTGCTGGACCGGATGCTCGAGACCGACATCTACAACCTCGAGAAGACCAATTTCCTGGCCCTGCGCCCGCACTATTACCTGGAACCTCTCCGCTCCGTCTTCGACGTGGTCAGCCGCGACTACAGCGACTACAACCTGCGCGCCGCGGCCGCGCTGTCGCGCATGAAGCAGATCCCCGACGTCCTGCTGCAGGCCGAGCGCAACCTCTCCCGCCCCCCGAAGATCTGGGTCGAGAACTCCATCCGCCAGTGCGACCACGCCATAAAGACGATCCCGGACTTCGTGCCGCTGTTCCGCGGTTATACCCTTTACGACCCGCTCCTGAAATCGCAGGTGGACGACGCGCTGGACAAACTGAAGGCCGCGCTGACCCGCTACCGCGACTTCCTCAGGAAGGAAGTTCTTCCCACCGCCGACGGGGACCCTTCGGCCGGGGAGTACTCCTACGGCTTTTATCTGGAGCGATGGCACGCCCTGAACCTCACTCCGGGGAAGGCCTACCGGACTTTCAAGGGCTCGTTCAGGCGGTCCGTAGCCGATCTCAAGAAGGAAGCCTTCAACATAGACCCGGTGCTCTACAAGCAGCGCGGCTGGCGGGGCGTCCTGGAGAAGCTTCCCCGGGAGCATCCGGACGCGAAGGACGTCCTCAAGATCTTCCGCGAGGAATCCGAGCGCGCGCACCAGCATTTCGACGAGTACAAGGTGGTCCCCTATCCCCAGCAGCGGCTGGTGATGAAGGACATGCCCGGCTTCCTGGCCCCGGTCCTTCCCTATGTCTATTTCGCCGAGCCTTTCCCGCTGGACGATAACCGGGTCTCGGAGCTCTACATCTCGATGCCCGACGCCGCCATGCCGGCCGACCGGCTGGACGCCGTTATGAAGGCCGGTTTCAGCTACGTGCAGATCGAGCTGCTCACCGCCTACGCGGTACTGCCGGGAATGCACCTGCGCAGCTACGAGGCCGCCAATAACGCCTCGCGCATCCGCCGCGTCTCCAACCAGCCCGTATTGTCCAACGGCTGGGCCTGCTACTCTGAGCTGCTGGCCGAGGAGATGGGCTTCTACTCTTCCTACTGGTCCCGCTTCATGCGCATCTACCTCAAGGCCCTGCGGGCCGCCCGCGCCGTGGTCGACGCCGGCCTGCACACCCGCCGGATGGATTACGCGGAGGCGGTGCGCTTCTTCGAGGAGAACCTTGGCTTCTCCCGCGGCCAGGCCGAGCAGGAAGTGCTGCGGATATCCATTTCCCCGACGGAGGGGATGACCCATCTCCTGGGCCTGGACTACGTCACCGAGATGCGCGACTATTTCAAGACCACCGAACAGAAGCATTTCGACCTGCGCAATTTTCACGCCTATTTTCTCCGGCTGGGGAACATAACGGCCGAATCCGCCAGGGCGGAGATGCGGCGCCGGAAGAAAGAACAGGAGAAGATGGTCAGATGACGCAGTCCCCCGCCGTAGCTTTCGACGGTATCGGCAAGACTTATTTCCTGCCCAGGCTCGGCAGGCCGCTCCCCCTGGAGGCCGTCAGGGGCGTCACGTTCGACGTCCGCCGCGGCGAGATACTGGGATTGCTGGGGCTTAACGGCGCCGGCAAGACCACGCTGATGAAGCTGATGGCCGGGCTCCTCTCCCCGACTTCCGGCTCGGTGCGCGTCCTGGGCTCCGACCCGCGCGATCCCGAGAGCCGCCGCCGCACCGGCTTTCTGCCGGAACTGCCTTACTTCTACCCCCGCTACCGCCCGGCGGAGGCCCTGGCCTATTACGCCTCGCTGAGCGGCATGGACCGTTCCGCGGCCGCCCCGGCCGTCGCCGCTGTAATGGCGAAAGTCGGCCTGGCTCCCCACGCCGGCAAACGCATCTCCGAATTTTCCAAGGGCATGATGCAGCGGCTGGGCCTGGCCCAGGCCCTGGTTCATGGCCCGGAACTGGTGATACTCGACGAGCCGGCCAGCGGCCTTGACCCGATAGCGATACACGATATGAGGGTGCTCATCGCCGGCCTGCGCGAAGAGGGACGCACGGTGGTCCTCTCCTCCCACAGCATTTCGGAACTGGAGAAGGTGGCCGACCGGGTCATTATGCTCTCGCGGGGCGGCGTAGTTTCCTGCGTCGAGAGTTCCGCCTGGCGCGGAGCCGAAGGCGGGCTGGAAAAAATTTTCATGGAGGCGGTGCGATGACTTCCTTTTTCTCCCCCGCCCTGCGCGTAGCGTCCCATTCGCTGCGGCTGCACCTGCGCGACCGCTTCTTCGGCCTCTTCCTCCTCTTCTCCCTGCTGCTGATCTATTCCTCGCTGCTGGTCGGCGTCATGGCCGTGTACCAGGAGCGCCGGGCGCTGATGGATTTCGGCCTGGCCCTCATGGAACTGATGGGGCTGGCCTTCTGCGTCTACGCTTCCGCCACGGCCGTCTCGTCCGAGGTGGAGACCAAGACGATCTACCTGGTCTTCTCCCGCCCCGTGCCCAGGCATTCCTACCTGCTTGGCAAAATGCTGGCCGTGTTCGGGGCGGCGGCCGTACTGCTGGCGGCGACCGCCGCGATGCATTCTTCCCTGCTGCTGCTCCGCGGCCACGCTCCCGACGGGCTCTACTTCGCCGCGCTGGGGTATTCCTGGCTGAAGCTGACCCTCATCTCCTCGCTGGTGTTCGCCGTCTCCATGTTCACGACTTCAGCCCTTTCGTCGATGGTCATAGGCTTCATACTGTGGATGCTGGGCCATTTCGCCCCGGAGACGGTCTTCATGGCGGCGCAGGCCGGAGGCAAGGGTTCCCTGCTCGAGCACCTCGCCAGGCTTATCCCCAACTTCCAGCTTTTCAATTTCAAGGACGCCCTGGACGTTCACGGCGCGGCCGCCCCGCCGTTCATGGCGCTGGCCTACGCCGCCGCCTGGTGGGCCGGTTCCTACGGTTTCGCCTGGGCGCTGCTGCGCCGCAAGGAGTTCTGACTTGCCTCCGCGCTTAAGGGATATCGCCGCCGGGCTGCTGTTCTTCCTTCCGGCCCTCGCTCTCAACCTGCCCGCGGCCCGCTACCGCCCGCCGCTGCCCCCGGTATCGGAGATACG
>DNQL01000142.1 GCA_003500765.1 Elusimicrobiota bacterium
AGGGCGGGGACAACCCTCAGCCGCCGGCCGCCCCGAAGGCGCCGGAAGCGCCGGCCGCCTGACCGGCCATTTACAGGCCGCCCCGGTAATTCATATAATAGTACGAGAGAGACAACTATGCCCAAAATGAAAACTCACAGCGGGTCCAAGAAACGCTTCAAGAAGACCGCCAGCGGCAAGTGGATGCACCGCAAGGCCGGTCTAAGGCACCTTCTCACCGGCATGTCCGCCAAGCGCGGCCGCCAGCTCCACACGGTCAAGGTGGAAGAGAAGAACAGCCACGAGGCCGCGGTTCTCAGGACCTATCTGCCCTATAAATAAACAGGAGAGCCTGTCCGGCGGCCGGCGCATAAGTCGCGGGCGCGGCCGGGCCCCGGCGTCCCCGGGAAGGCAACAGGAAACAATATGAGGATAAAATACAGCGTCGCAAGGAACAAGCGCAAGAAGAAGATCTTCAAGCTTGCCAAAGGCTATTACGCCAACAAAAAGAACCGCCTCAGGATGGCGACCCAGCAGGTCAAGAAGTCGCTGGCCGTCGCGTATGAGCACCGCAAGGACCGCAAGGGCGATATGCGCCAGCTCTGGATCATGCGCCTGAACGCGGCCGCCCGCGAAGAGGGAATGTCCTACAGCAAGTTCATGAACGGCCTCAAGAAGGCCAATATCGATATCAACCGCAAAATGCTTTCCGAGATCGCGCTCAAGGACCCGGCGTCCTTCAAGCAGATAGCGGAAATGGCCAAGAAAGCCCTGACCGCGGCGGCCTGAGGGCCGGCGGACAGGCATGAACGCGTCCGAGTGGAAGGAGAAGCTGTCTCGCGTGGGCGAGAGCTTCTCCTCCGCCATTTCCGGGGCCGCCGCCGGCAATATCGCCGAAGTGGAGCTGCAGTTCCTCGGCCGCAAGGGCGAGCTCGCCCTGCTGCTGCGCGACCTGGGCTCCTTCACTATCGAAGAGAAGAAAGAGCTGGGTCGCCTGGGCAATGAGCTCAAGGCCCGGCTGGTCGCCGCCCTGGAGGCCCGCGAGGCCGAACTGGGCGCGGGGCGGGCCAAAGCCGCCGCCGGCCTGGACCTGACGCTCTCCGGCCGCCCGTTCCCCAAGGGCAGCCTGCACCCGATAACTCAGGCGATGGACCGTATCACCGTCTCCCTGATGAAGCTGGGCTTCTCGGTGGCCGAGGGCCCGCACGTCGAAGAGGACCACTATAATTTCGAGGCCCTGAACTTCCCCGCCGATCACCCGGCCCGGGACATGCAGGACACTTTCTACGCGGGCGTCAAGGACGCCTCCGGCAAGGACATGCTGCTGCGCACGCATACCTCGCCGGTGCAGATACGCTCCATGAAAGGCGCGCAACTTCCCCTGCGCATCATCTCGCCCGGCCGCGTCTTCCGCTCCGAGGCCGTCGACGCCAGCCACTCTTTCGTGTTCCACCAGATGGAAGGCCTCTACGTCGACAAGGCCGTCAGCATGGCCGACCTGCGCTGGACGCTGGACGCCTTCATAAAGGACCTGTTCGGCTCCGCCGCCAAGGTGCGCTTCGCGCCCTCCTATTTCCCTTTCGTAGAGCCCGGCGCCCAGGTAGAGGTTTCCTGCGTGTTCTGCGGCGGCAAGGCGGACAAGTGTCCCGTATGCAAGAGCACGGGCTGGCTCGAGATGCTCGGCGCCGGTATGGTGCACCCCAATGTCCTCAAGGCCTGCGGCCACGACCCGGAGAAGTGGAGCGGTTTCGCTTTCGGCGCCGGAGTCGAGCGCTTCGCCATGCTCCTCTTCGGCATAAAGGACATGCGCATGTTCTACGAGAACGACCTGCGCGTCTGGAAACAGCTGTGAAAATACTCTACTCCTGGCTCTGCGATTTCATCGAGAACCCTCCCGCGGCGGAGGAACTGCCGGCCAAGTTCGCGCGGCTGGGCCTGGGCGTGGAAAGCTCGGGCCGCAGCGGCGCCGCCTTCACCGGCGTGGTCGTCGGCCGCATCGATAAGATAGACAAGCATCCCAACGCCGATAAACTGTCCCTCGTGGACGTCAGCGACGGGTCGGCGACGATGCGCGTGGTCTGCGGCGCCAAAAATATCGCCGTCGGACAGCTGATACCTTTCGCCCGCGTCGGGGCCGTGCTCGCCGAGGGCGAGCTTAAAAAAGCGAAGATACGCGGCGTCGAATCGGAGGGCATGATCTGCTCCGCCGGGGAACTGGGGCTCGAGGGTTACGATAATTCCGGCATACTCGTGCTGGACCCGTCCGCTCCGCTGGGCGCCGACGCTCGAACCCTGTTCGCCCCGCCGGACTGGGTGTTCGAGCTGGAGATAACCCCCAACCTGGCCTACTGCCTGTCCCATTACGCGCTGGCACGCGAGCTCTGCGTTTTCTACGGGCTTAATTTCAGGGAGCCGGCCCTGCCCGAACTCCCCAAGGCGGCCGGCACCGTCGCCCCCGTCTCGATATCGGACCCCGCTCTCTGCCCGCGCTATACCGCCGTCGTGATGAGGGGACTCAAAGGCGCCGCGACGCCTGAGTGGATGGCCGCGCGCCTGCGCGCGATGGGCTCCAATCCCAAGGGAAACCTCCTTATCGACGTCTCCAACTACGTGATGTACGAACTGGGCCAGCCGACGCATTGCTTCGACCTGGCCAACCTCTCCGGTCCCGGGATAAACGTCCGCCCTTCCTCCGACGGCGAGAACATGAAGGCCCTCGACGGCAGCGAGCTCAAGCTCGCCTCCGGCACGCTGGTCATAGCCGACCGGGAAAAGCCGGTGGCGCTGGCCGGCGTCATGGGCGGCTTCTATTCCTCCGTCGCCGATACTACCGATTCCATACTCATAGAGTCCGCCTCTTTCGCTCAGTCCGCCGTGCGGGCCTCGTCCCGCAAGAGCGGCATAAAGAGCGAATCTTCTTACCGCTTCGAGCGCGGCACCGACATCGAACTGACGATGAAGGCCGCGCGCCGCATAGCGGGGCTGCTGCTGGAGGCCGTCCCGTCGGCCAGGGTGGAGCAGGTCAGCGACAATTTCCCCGAGCCGCCGAGCCGGCCCGTCGTCTCCGTCGATCCGGCGCGGATAAACGCGATACTGGGCACGGCTATGACCGACGAGAAGATCTTCGCCTGTCTCAAGGCGATACAGCCGGAGCTCTCCCCGGAGAAGCCCTGGCAGTTCACTCCCCCGTCGTACCGCCGCGACATAGAGACCGTCCAGGACCTGGCCGAGGAGGCCGCGCGCTACAACGGCTACGACCTCATCCCTTCGGCCTCGTCGATGCCGGTCATGCCGGCCTCGTCCACCCCGCTGGCCGAGGCCGAGGGTGAGCTGCGCGGCCGCCTGGCTTCTTTAGGTTTCTCCGAGGTGTACAATTACGACCTGGTCCCGCTCAAGGACCTGCGCGCCTGCCTGCTCGACGAGACGCAGGCGGTCGAGCTGCTGAACCCGCTTTCTTCGGATTACCAGTACCTGCGCGCCTCCATGCTGCCGGGCCTGCTCAAGACACTGCGCTACAATCTGAACCGCGGCCGGACCTCGGTCGCCGTTTTCGAGACCGGCACGGTGTATCATAAGACGAAGGACGGCAGGAAGGAAGAGCGCGTCTGCGCCGGCCTGATGTACGGGCCTTTCCCCGAGGAGCAGCACTGGCGCGGCGGCTCCGAGATGTCCGATTTCTACCACCTTAAAGGCGTCATGCAGGCCGTTTTCGGCGGCCGGCGCGGTTTCCGTTTCGAGAAGCCCAAGGTCCGCCCGGCCTTCCTCCAGGAGGGCGCGGCGCTGGTCATGCGGCTGGGCGCCGGTGAGGCCGGCGTACTGGGCCTGGCCGACCCGATGGCCGCCATAAACAGCGACCTCAAGGACACGCAGGTCTATTATTTCGAGATCTCCCTGGCCTCGCTGGCCGAATCATGGAAGGGCTCCTTCCGCGACCGGGTGCCGCAGGTGAAGGCCGTATCGTCCTTCCCCGCCGCCTGGCGCGACCTCTCGGTCCTGGCGGACGAGAAGCGCGAATGGGCCGAGATGGAGAAAGACCTCTCCTCCCTGCCGGACCTGGCCCGGCTGGACCTCATCGACGTTTACAAGGGTAAGGGCGTGCCCGAGGGGCAGCGCAGCCTCACTCTGCGGTTCACTTTCTCCTCCATGGAGAGGACGCTTACCGACGCCGACGTCAATTCCCGCATGGAGAAGGCTCTTAAGAAACTGGAAGCCTCCTTCGGCGCCCGGCTCCGCGGGTAAGCCGTCCCGCCGCAAAAAAGAAGAACCCCGGGTTCCCGCCCGGGGTTCTTTATTTTATGGCTATTACGCTTAATCGAAGCTGACGGTCCGCTCGAGCGGCTCGAACGCCGTGTCCTCCGGGGCGAGCTCCACCATTTTGGGGGACTCGTCCGCGGATTTGAAGGACGGGATATGGTCCTTGAGCACCGAGACATGCGTCACGGCCTCGCCCTTGCCGTCGTTCTGGCCGACGCTGTAGGACACCGTGCAGCCCTCGGGCGACTTGACGAAGTCGGTGCCGCCGCGCACCAGTATGCCTTCGATCTGCTTCGTCTTAAGGTTGAACACCGGGGAGCCGGAGTTGCCGCCGAAGGTGTCGAGGTCGGTGGTGAAGTGGGCGCGCATGAACTTGGAGGAGCGCACCTTAGCGTCGCCGGCCACTTTGAGCGGCAGGCCGACGGGATGGCCTATGACGAATATCTGCGCGCCTTCCTTGACCTTGGAGCCGCGGTTGATGGGCAGCGGCCGGCGGCCGGTCACTTTGCGGTCGAGCTGTATCAGGGCGTAATCGGGGCCGGTCGTGTCCAGGACATTGCCTACTATCGCGCCTATGATACCGACGGTGCCCGTCGGGGGCTTGTCCAGGTCGCGCTTTACGATCTTCTTGCAGGAGTAGACGTCGGAGGCGGGCACGGCGGTATTGGCCGCCTTGCCGCGCTCGGTCACCGCGTAGCCGAAGACGAGCTTGGTATCCGCGCACGAGGCCTCGTCCACTATGCAGTGGCCGGCCGTCATGACCAGGTCTTCGCCCACCAGCGACCCGGAGCAGAAGGCTCCTATCGGCTGCTCGCGGAAGCGCTCGGAGGGGCAGAGGCCCACGGCGTCGCCGAAGTTTACGGTGGCCACGCGGGCCCTGTCGCCGTCTATCCGGACATGCTCGTTCTTCCAGAACGAGACCACGGATTTCGCCAGCTCCTTCATGTCGGCCGGCGCTTCGAAATAGTCGAGGCGGTTGTCGTCGCCGTAAATGCTCTTGTCCGCCGCCTTGGCGAAAGAGGGCAGGATAAAGGCCAGGGCCGCTATCCCCGAAACAAGTTTGAACGAATTCTTCATCTGAGTCCTCCGTGACCGCTTTACCGTCACATATGTTATACCCTTTCCCGGGAGGGCGCACCACGGTTCAAAGGCCCATTTTTATATAGGTCTCATGCCGCCGCGGACCCGGGCCCTTCCCTATGTATCTTTTATATAATGGGGACTGATGAACGCCGGCATAAAGACCCTGGACGGCCTGGTAAAGACCGCCATCGCCCGCATAAAGGCGCTGGAGGACGAGAACGCACTCCTGCGCAAGCAGGTGGAGAGCTACGCGGCCGACCGGACCAAGCTCATGAAGGCCGGCCGTAGTCCCGCGGCCGAAGAGGCCCGCAAGAAGCTTAAAAAACGCCTCCTCCGGCTCTGCGAGAAGATCGAGAAAGCTTCCAGCGCGCAGGGCTACCTGTTCGACGGCCTCGAGGACGAATGATGCAGAAGGACGAGACCCAGGTAACCGTAAAGGGCGTAAAGCTCAATATCGCCATGGAGGGGCTGACCCCCATGGAAGTCGCCGCCATAGCGCAGCAGGTCGAAGATAAGATGACCGAGCTGGAGCCCGGCCTCAAGCGCGTGGACACGCAGAAGCTGGCCATACTGGCCGCCATGCACTTCGCCGCCGAACTTTTCAACCTCGAGCACAAGTCAAAGGACCTGCGCGCCGCCGATTCCCGCAAGATAGACGAGCTGGCGGCCGGCCTCAAAGACGCCCTCGGCTCCGAACCTCTTTAAGATGGAAGGATCCCTGTTCGAAACGCCCGCTCCCGGCGGCGAAGAGGCCGGGGGGGAAGGGGACCAGCGGCAGTCGCCGCTGGCCGCCCGCCTGGCGCCGTCCGCGCTTGAGCAGTTCGCCGGCCAGGAGCATATACTGGCCGAAGGCAAGCTGCTGCGCCGCGCCATAGAATCCGACAATGTCCGCTCGGCCGTGTTCTACGGCCCTTCCGGCTGCGGCAAGACGGCCACCGCCCGGTTCATCGCCTCGCGCACGAAAGCCCGGGTCTTCGAACTTAACGCCGTCACCGCCGGCGTGGCGGAGCTTAAAAAGATACTCGAGGCCGCCCGCGCCCTGAAAGAGTCGGGGCTTGCCCCGGTCTCGCTGCTCCTGCTCGACGAGATACACCATTTCAACCGCACTCAGCAGGACGCCCTGCTGCCCTCGGTCGAGAAGGGCGATATAGTCCTGATAGGTCTGACCACCGAGAACCCGTATTTCTACATAAACTCCGCGCTGCTGTCGCGCTTTTTGGTCTTCGAGTTCAAGCCGCTGGAGCCCGGGGCCCTGCGCAAGGTGCTGGGCCGCGCCCTGTCGGACGAGAAGGGCCTGGCCGCGCTGCGGCCGGAGCTCACCCCCGAGGCGGAAAAATATTTCGTCGAGAACTCCTCCGGCGACGCGCGCCGCCTGCTCAACGCCATAGAGCTGGCGGCCGTCACCACGCCGCAGGGCAAGGGCGGGAAGCGCCATATTGATATAGGCGTGGCGAAGGAGTCCATACAGCGCCGCTCGCTGCGCTACGACAAGAGCGCCGACGAGCATTACGACCACGCCTCCGCGTTCATCAAGTCCATGCGCGGCTCCGACCCCGACGCCGCCGTCTACTGGCTGGCTAAAATGCTGGAAGCCGGCGAGGACCCCCGGTTCCTGGCCCGCCGCATACTGATCTGCGCCGCCGAGGACGTGGGCAACGCCAATCCCAACGCGCTTCTCATCGCGCAGGCCGCCTTCGCCGCCGTCGCCTCGCTGGGCATGCCCGAGGGGCGCATACCGCTGGCGCAGGCCGCCATCTATGTCGCCTGCTCGCCCAAGTCCAACGCCGCCTACCTCGCGATAAACGAGGCGCAGGCCGAAGTTCGCGGCGGCGCCGAGCGGGCCGTACCGCTGCACCTGCGCGACGCTTCCAAGGACGGCGAGGCCTTCGGCCACGGCAAGGGTTATAAATACCCGCACGATTTCGACGGCCATTACGTCGCCCAGGAATATATGCCGGAGCCGCGGCGCTTCTACGAACCGACCGAGCAGGGCTTCGAGGCCGAGATAGCCAGGCGGCTGCGGCGCCTGCGGGGGGAGAAATAGTGGCCGATAGGGTCTATACCGTCAGCGAGCTCAGCCGCGGCGTGAAGACGCTGCTCGAGGCCTCGTTCCGCGAGGTCTGGGTGGAGGGGGAGATCTCCGGCTACAAATTGTCCGCCGCCGGCCACATTTATTTCGATCTCAAGGACGCCGCCTCCAATATTTCCGCCGTCATGTTCCGCGGCCCGGCCTCCGGCCTGAAATTCGAGCCGCAGAACGGCCTGCTCGTGCGCGCCCGCGGCGGCGTCACCACCTACGACAAGCAGAGCAAGTACCAGCTTATGGTAAAAGAGCTGGTGCCGGCCGGCATAGGGCCGCTGCAGCTGGCCTTCGAGCAGCTCAAGAAGAAACTGCAGGACGAGGGGCTTTTCGACCCGGCCCGCAAACGGCCGATACCGGCGCTGCCGCAGAAGATAGGCGTCGTCACTTCGCCGACCGGCGCCGCCATACGCGACATACTCTCCGTTCTCGGCCGCCGCTACGCTAATCTCCATATCATCATCGCGCCGGTCAAAGTCCAGGGCGCCGGCTCGAAAGAGGAAATAGCCCAGGCGATAAAGGACCTCAACGACGGTTTCCCGGACATCGACGTCATGCTGGTCGGCCGCGGCGGCGGCTCCATGGAGGACCTCTGGGCCTTTAACGAGGAGCTGGTCGCCCGCGCCATAGCCGGCTCGCGGATACCGGTCATCTCCTGCGTCGGCCACGAGACCGATTTCACCATAGCCGACTTCGTCGCCGACCTGCGCGCGGCCACGCCGTCGGCCGCCGCCGAGCTGGTGGTCAGGAGCAAGGTGGAGCTGGCGGCCAATATCGCGCAACTGGAGAAGAGGCTGCTGCAGTCGCTGCGCATCTATTACGAGAACCTCAGCGGCAGGTTCCTGCGGCTGGCCGGCCACCGCGCCTTCCGCGACCCCATGACCATGCTGGAGCGGCCCACGCAGCGGCTGGACCAGGCCGTGGAAGGGCTATTCTACGCCGGAGAGGACAGGGTCCGTCGCGCCGGCGAGCGGCTCAATCTGCATTCCCAGAAGCTCGCGGCGCTGAGCCCGCTGTTCCCGCTCAGGAAGGGCTACGCCATAGTGAAAGACGCGGCCGGCAAGGCCGTGCGCAGCGCGGCGGGACTCAAGGCCGGCGACAGGCTGGACCTGCGCTTCGCCGAAGGC
>DNQL01000023.1 GCA_003500765.1 Elusimicrobiota bacterium
CAGGGGGACCAGCGCCCTGTCTCCGTCGCGCCGCGGCAGCAGTACGGCCGCCGCCGCCGCGGTGAAGACCAGCAGGTAGAAGCGGGAGAAATGCCAGCCGGCCAGTGCCGCCGCGGCGAGCAGCGCGGACAGAACGGAATATATCGTCCGCGCCTTTCCCTCCTCTTTCATCGCCTTTACGAATAGCGCCAGGCCGCCGAAGAGAAGCGGCAGGGCGAAGTCCTCGTAATTGAAGCCGTTCACGGCGCGCGCCCAGCTTATCCTGGCGGAAACGTAGAAGAACGCCGCGAGCAGCGCGCCGGCCCGGCTTCCGCCGAGGCCCAGCCCCAGCCCGTACGCCGCCAGCAGGGTCAGCGAGGTGTAGAAGGATATGAACCATGTCAGGTAGACGTGGAAAGGGGGTCCCCGCCCTTCGGCGAAGAGCAGCCGGTACAGGCCGCCGCTCAGCAGTTCCATGCCGAGAGTGAACTCCTCGCGCGGGCGCGCCCCCTCGGGGAACTGGGCGGCCGTGTCGATCTCCGGTATCGCGGCGCCCGCCGATACCATCTTCGCGTAGCGGTACTGGAAGGCGGATTCGGACCAGAAGAAAGCCGTGTCGTCGGCCCGGTCGAAGCCGGGCGAGAGGGAGAAGAGGCGGACCTTGAAGAGGGAGAAGGCTGCGTAGAGGGCGAGCAGGATCAGCAGCCCCGCCGCCGGGCCCCGCAAGCGCGGGCGAGTTCCGGGGGGAGCCTCTTTTCCGCTCATGATCGCGGGCCCGCGGTTACTGCGCCTTCGCCGGGGCGGTGGAGGCGGCCGGGGGCCGGGGTTTGCTCTCGTGCCGCACGAACCAGACCAGGTCGGCCAGCGGGGAGGGTTTTTCCCGGAACGCCTCCGTTTTCTCCAGGTCCTCGGTGTAGACGGAAAGATGCTTCAGTCCCGGCATACGGGTTTTTATAGAGAAAGGTATGCCGGCGTTGTAGATGACGTGGCCGTTGCCGGCTATGACCAGCATCGCGTGGCCCTTGTGTTTTTTCAGCGCCTTCACGGCGCTGTGGGCCATGCCCTCGTTCCAGGCCGCCATCGAAAGCAGGTAATTATCCCAGGTGATCACTTTCGCCATGGGGTTGTCGCCGTGGCCGCCGTAGGTGGCGCGCAGGTACGCGGTGTAGACGGGGTCGTGGTTTATCTCCACTTTCTCCGGCAGGGATTTTTTTTCTTCGGGGGAGAGCGCGCCCATCCCGCCGCGGGCGATCTTCTTTATGGTCCCGCGCGGGACATTGAGCGCGGCCGCCTTTAATTTGTTCTTCCTTATATAATCGAAGAGCGGCTTGTAGAGCCCGAAGTCGAAGCCCCATTCCTTCTTCCAGTCCGCTTTCTCGAGGAATTCTTTTTCCGTTATTTTCCCCGAGGCGTACTCGTCCAGTACGGGCTGAAGGCCCGAATTGAGCATCTCGAAGCCGACCACCACTTTGTTCTTTTTCGCGAAGGCCAGTATCTTGAGCGCTTCCAGCTGGGCCAGGTGGGCGAATTTCTGGTCGTGGGATTCTCCCACGTAGACGACGTCGCTTTCGGCTATCATGTCGGCGAAAGCTTCGGTCCTGAGGCGCGTCTTCGCTCCCGGGTTCAGGACCACGAAGCCCGGTCCCTCGTCGAAGGTCGGCGGTCCGTCGAGGGAAGGATAGCCTGTTTCCTGGGCGGCCAGCGTCGCCGCGGTCAGGATAAAAACCAGGAGAGTGGCGGTGATTTTCATGATTTAAGAATTATATAAAATGACCGCCGGGAAAAAATTCCGGAAAATATTTTGAAAAAGGTATTGCATTTTCATCTTTCATCATCTACAATCTATGCGTGCCCTAATGGGCCAAGGAGAAAACTGAAAAATGCCTAAAGCCAAGAAGAAGGCCGCTAAGAAAGTGGCCAAGAAAAAGGTAGCCAAGAAATCCGTTAAGAAGGCGAAGAAAGGGAAGCGCAAGTAATTACGGTTCCCGAGATCAGTAAGACGGCGCCCGCAAGGGCGCCGTCCTTGTTTTATCCCGCCGCTTTACCGCTTTTCCCGCATATACTATAATTTCGGTTAACATAATATTTCAAGGGGGTGCGACACTACGTTGTCGCACCGGTCCCGTAAGATATTCATGACGGTAAACGAGGTTCAACGGAGGTAACATGGTAAAAGAAGACAAGTCGAGGGCTCTCGAAGCGGCGCTCTCGCAGATAGAGAAGAGTTTCGGCAAGGAAGCGATCATGAAGCTGGGCGAGCGCTCCGCCAAGATGAAGGTGGAGACGCTGCCGACCGGCGCGCTCTCACTGGACCTGGCGCTGGGAGTGGGCGGCCTGCCCCGCGGCCGCGTCATAGAGATCTACGGGCCGGAAGCCTCCGGCAAGACCACGCTGACGCTGCATATCCTGGCCGAGGCGCAGAAGAAGGGCGGCGCGGCCGCGTTCATAGACGCCGAGCACGCACTGGACCCGCTCTACGCCAAGAAGATAGGCGTGGATATAGATAATCTCCTTATATCGCAGCCCGACTCGGGCGAGCAGGCGCTGGAGATCACCGAGAAGCTGGTGCGCTCGGGCGCGCTGGATATGATAGTCATCGATTCCGTCGCGGCGCTGGTGCCCAGGGCCGAGATAGAGGGCGAGATGGGCGACTCCCATGTCGGCCTGCAGGCCCGGCTGATGAGCCAGGCGCTGCGCAAGCTGACCTCGATAGTCTCCTCCACCAAGACGACCGTCATCTTCATCAACCAGCTCCGCCACAAGATCGGCGTGATGTTCGGCAGCCCCGAGACCACGACGGGCGGCCTGGCGCTCAAGTTCTACTCGTCCGTCCGCCTGGACATACGCAAGATCGAGACGCTCAAGCAGGGCGACGTGGTCACCGGCGCGCGCATACGCGTAAAGGTCGTCAAGAACAAGGTGGCGCCGCCCTACCGGCAGGCCGAGTTCGAGATGGTCAACGGCGAGGGCATCTCCACCGAGGGCTGCCTGCTGGACATGGGCGTGGAGACCGGTCTCGTGGAGAAGAGCGGGACCTGGTTCGAGTACGCCGGTACGCGCATAGGCCAGGGCCGCGAGAACGCCAAAGCCTGGCTCAGGCAGAACAAGGACAAGGCCGCCGAGCTGGAGACCGCGCTGCGCGGGCGCTTCCTGACCGGGATAGGACAGCTGGATAAAACCGTCCCCGGCGCCGAGCCGCCGGCGAAAAAAGAGAAAGCCTTCGCCCGCAAGTAATGGCGAAGCGCCACCCGCTGGCCGCCTCCTTCTTCCGCCACCTCTCGGCGGAGAGGGGGCTGGCCGGCAACACCTGCAAGTCCTACACCGGCGACGTGTCGGCCTGGCTGGCCTGGCTGGAAGGCCGCAAGGCCGACCCGCTGGCCGCCGGCGCCGAGGCAGTCGAGGCCTACCTCTGGCGGCTTAAGTCGCAGCTGGGGCTTAAGGCCTCTTCGATATTCCGCAAGACCGAAGCCATCCGGTCCTTCTACCGCTTCCTGCTGCTGGAAGGCAGGATAAAGAAGGACCCGACGGCTAATTTCCGCTCGCCGCGCATAGAGCGAAGGATCCCGCCGTCGGTGAGCCGGGAGGAAATGGAGCTGCTGCTGGATTATCCGCCGGGAGAGGATTTCGCGCTCAACCGCGCTCTCGCCGCGGCCGAGCTGCTCTACGCCTGCGGGCTGCGCGTCTCGGAACTCCTGTCGCTGCGCCTCGAGTCGGTAAACCTGGACCAGGGCTGGGTGAGGGTCTTCGGCAAGGGGGGCAAAGAGCGGATAGTGCCGGTGCACGCGCGCGCGCTGGACGCTCTGCGCTCTTACATGGAGTTGAGGCAGCTTAAATTCGGCGGTCTTTCTCCGGCGGGCGAACTCTTCCTCAATAAGTCTGGCGGGAAGCTGAGCCGGGTTCAGATGTGGAAGGACCTGCTGGCCCTGGGCCGCAAGGCCGGCGTCGAGGCCCCGCTGCATCCGCACCTGCTGCGCCATACCTTCGCCTCGCACCTGCTGCAGTCGGGGGCCGATCTGCGCTCCATACAGGAGATGCTGGGCCACGCCAGCCTGAATACTACCCAGATCTACACGCACATAGAGCGCTCCGGCCTCAAAAAGGCGCATAAGCGCTTCCACCCTGAGGGATAAATTTAATAATAATAAGTAAAATATAGAACTGGACTGAAAATGATAGAGGATTCCGAGGATATATTCGACGCCAGCGTGAAGTTCCACGACCGGCACCGCTTCGAGATAAAGCTGGACATGGACCTGGCCGACACGGCCAGCGCCGGGTTCGACATGGAGGCCTATTTCTTCGTCCCCAAGGCCCTCAATATCTCGCCCCAGACCTATTCCAAGGAGCAGTTCTACGGCGACCTGCAGCGCTACGTGCGCTTCCAGATCCCGCGAATATCGCTGGCCAAGATAGCGGATAATTCCAATACGCTCTCGCCCCTGCACCGCATCCGGGCCGCCCTTTCGCGCCTGCGTGCCGGCGAGCGCGACCCCAGGCTGGTCCCGCTGCTCTACGACGAATTCAAGCTGCTCGGCTGCATCATCCGCGGCGAGCTGCGGGACGGCGCCAGGCTCTTCATCTCGGTGCTGGGAAGGGGGGAGAATCCCCGGCCCGGCGTTTTTCTGGCCGAAGGGCTGGATAACCTGGTCCTGGACCTCAGCTCCCTGTCCTCCGCGCTGTCTTCGCTCAAGCGCGAGGTCACCGATTCCTCGGTGCCGCTCAGGATACGCGAGACCGCGGCCTATTTCGACGAGTACCGCAGCCTGATGCTGGAGGAGTACCTGGCGGCGCTGGTCTCGGCGCTGCGCGGCGCCGGCGTGGGCGGTCC
>DNQL01000272.1 GCA_003500765.1 Elusimicrobiota bacterium
TGACATTTCTACTTGCTTGCTACACAATATTTTTGTGACTTGTGTTACAGGGGGAGCGGCCCGCTTCCCGCGCCTAATAAAAACAGGCCCAGAAGGGCCTGTTTTAAAATTTAATGCGCGGGAAGGTGAGGCCCGCCCCTTGGAGCGGCTTCCGGCGGAAGCCGCGTGCGGGCCGCAAGGCCGGAGGCGTTTTTTCAGCGAAAAACGCCGAGGCGGGGCCGCGGAAAGACGCTATGCGGCTTATCCGTGGCGTTGAACCTGAAAACTCCCGACCGCGCAATAAAAAGCCCGTCCTTTGAAGGACGGGCTTAAATAGTATGCGCGGGAAGGGAGTTGAACCCATAAGGCCTTGCGGCCACACGGTCCTGAGCCGTGCGCGTCTGCCAGTTCCGCCACCCGCGCATCCGCGGGCCCAGCCATACAGGAATACATGCCGGGCCCGATTCCTCTATTTTAGGATATTTGGTAACATAAAACAACGATGAAAGGAAAAAAGAAGGAAGGAGAGGACCGCATCGAGACCGTGGCGACCAACCGCAAGGCCCGCCACGACTACGAAATAATCTCCACCCACGAGGCCGGCCTGGTCCTGGAAGGCCCCGAGGTCAAGTCGCTGCGCCAGAAGCAGGCCGTCATAAACCAGGGCTTCGCCCGGTTCGACGGCGACGCCCTCTGGCTCTACGGCGTGCAGATCTCCCCCTACGCCTACAACTCGCTCACGGAGATAGACCAGACCAGGACCCGCAAGCTCCTCATGAAGTCCGCCGAACTGCGCAAACTGCGCAACTCCGTCCAGAACAAGGGCTTCGCCCTGATACCGCTGGAACTCTACTTCAAGAACGGCTGGGCGAAGCTGACCATAGGCGTCTGCCGCGGCCGCAAGGCCCACGACAAGCACGAGCAGATAAAGAAGCGGGACATCGACAGGGAGATAAGGCGGGACTTCAAGGAAAAATTCAAGGGCTGAGCGGGCCTAGAAGCGCAGGCCCAGGGTGCCTTCCACTATACCGCGGCCGTGCGTCTCGGCGTAACCCGCCGAAAAATAACCATAACGTATCTTCTTCTTGAGCCCGGCGAAAAAGCGGGGCTCCGCGGCGGTGACCCGGCGGTCCGCCAGGCCGTTGTTGGAGTTCTGCACGGTCAGGGCGGTATTATCCATCCCCGCCCCGGCGTAAAGCGCGGCGAAGCCCATGTTCATGGAGAGGCGCAGGTTGGTGCCGAAATGCTTGGCGTAAAAATGCTTGTGCGCCGCCAGGGAGCCGAAAGCCTCCAGCATGGCGTGCACGTAGTAAGGCTGGTCGGAAATGGCCCGGAGGCCGTAGCGCAGGCCCGCCGAAGTCACGACCAGCCCGTCGTCCCCGCCGGCCCTCACGAACCCGTCCACCCGGTACGGCATCCCTATCTCGGCCTGGAAATAATTGAAACCGAAAGCCTTCTTCGCGGGCAGCACGCTGTTGCCCGACGACGGCTTAAGCTGTATGGCGCTGCGGAAGCCCATGTCGAAGCCCGAGAAGCCCAGGCTCCTGGCCGTGTGGTTGGAGGCGGCGCCCAGCAGGCCGCCGATATCCCTGGCGAAAGGTTTCAGCCCCGCCTCGGCCACGTTGATGAAATCGTCGTAGCCCTCCGCGCGGGCGGGCACGGCCAGGGCGAGCAGGGCGATAAGAGCGGCGAGGGCGCGCGTCATCCGGCGCCTCCCAGGACTTCCTTGACGGTGGTATGCCCCTGCAGGACTTTCTCCAGGCCGTCCTGGGCCAGCAGGCGCATGCCGTTCTTGATAGCCATGTTCTTGACCGGTATGGCCGACGGATCGTCGAGCAGCTGCTGGCGTATCTCGTCGTTGAGGATAAGGAGCTCGTGCATGCCGACGCGGCCCTTGTAGCCCGTGCCCTTGCAGATATCGCAACCCACGGCCTTGAAAATTTTGGTGCCAGGCTTGACGGTGATCTTGTTCGCCTCGAAGACGGCGATCTCCTCCGGGCTCATCTCTCCTTCCTTCTTGCAGTCCTTGCAGAGGCGGCGCGCCAGGCGCTGGGCGAGCACGGCTTTCATCGTATTGGCCACGACGAAGCGCGGCAGGCCCATCTGCGTGAGGCGCTCCAGGGCGGAAGGCGCGTCGTTGGTGTGAATGGTGGAGAAGACGAGGTGGCCGGTCATGGCGGCTTCCAGCGCTATATGCGCCGTCTCTTCGTCGCGGATCTCGCCGACCATGATGACGTCCGGGTCGAGGCGCATGAACGAGCGCAAGGCGCTGGCGAAGTCGAATTTTTTATTGCCGCCCAGCGAAACGTCGGGGTTGACCGGGACCTGGATGATGCCGTCTATGTTGTATTCGACGGGGTTCTCGGCGGTCAGGATCTTGATGTCGGGGCGGTTGACGTAATTGAGGCAGGCGTAAAGCGTGGTGGACTTACCCGAGCCCGTGGGGCCGCAGACCAGCACCAGGCCGAAGTTCTTCTTGCCGCCGATGCCGGCGAACTGGTCGAGCAGCTTCTTCTCGGTGTCGGGCAGGAAGCCCATGATCTTGATGTCCACGCGCACGGAGGCGCGGTCGAGGATACGCATGACGCAGGACTCGCCGAACACGGTCGGCACCATTTCGACGCGGAACTCTATGGGATTGCCCTTGGCGATGATCTGTATGCGTCCGCTCTGCGGGATGCGGCGCTCGGTGATATTGAGGCTGGCCATGATCTTTATCTTGGCGGCTATGGCGTTGCGGAAGGACCAGGGGATGGTGAACGAAGCGGGGCGCAGCATGCCGTCCACGCGGTAGCGGACCATGACCTTGGAGTTCTTGCCGTTGGGGTCTTCGAAAGGTTCGACGTGTATGTCCGAGGCCTTCATCGAGAGCGCGCCCAGGATGATGGCGTTGACCATCTTCTCCACTTCGGGGGCGCTGGCGTCCACCTCGCTGATATCTTTTTTCTCCAAGCCGGCGTCCGCGAGAGAGAACCCCTCCTCCTCCTGCGGCTTGGCCTGGGTTACGGACTCCATCAGCTTGTCCAGCTGGGCGCTGTCGGCCCCGCCGTAGGTGTCGCTGAGAAGTTTGTTTATCCAGTGGGCGAGGGCGAGGTAAGGCTTTATCTCGAGGCCCGTGCGCAGGCCGATATCCTCCACGACCAGGAAGTCGCGGGGATCGGCCATGGCGACGAAAAGGGTGTTCTCCTGGCGGGCGAAAGCGACGCAGACCTGGCGCTTGGCTATCTGCTCGGAAATTAGGTTGACCACCTCTGGCTCGGGCTTCATCTTGGTCAGGTCGACGGCCTTGAAGCCCCACTCGTCGGCGAGGACCTTGAGGAGCTTAAGCTCGGGGATGAGCTTCTGCTCGACCAGCACCTGGTGGAGATGCTTGCTTTCCTTGCGGGCCAATTCCTCGGCGGCGACAAACTTGTCCTCGGGGACGAGCTTATCCTCCAGCAGGATCTCCCTGACGTTCCGTTTTCTTTGCAAACCTTTTCCTACGGCCATAATGGCCCGGGCGACGGACCCGGCCGCCCCCCTGGGACTGGTTTAATTATATTTATATATACGCCGGTTGGCAACAAGCCTTTTCAGGCTATCTCAAGAGCGTCGCCTTCGGCCAGGGCGGCCGCCGCCCCGGAAGGCAATTCCAGGACGCTGCGGGCCTCCTCCACGAAGGCGGAGAGCCTCCAGGGGCGCATATCCCGCTCCACCAGCAGGACCCGCAGGTCCCGGTCCAGGAAGACCGCGTCTATGGGGAAGCTCATGAAGCAGGTGTGTATGCCGGTGCAGGGGTCCAGCCAGAGCGCCTCGCCGGCGGCCAGGGACTTGCGGGGGATGAGGCCGAGCAGGCGCGTTTTGAAGGTCTCGGCCTTCTCCGCCCTGTCGGCTATCACCAGCCCGTCGCTTTTCCTGCGGAATATCATGTCAGCGGATGATGGCGAATTTGCCGCGGGACTTGCCGGTGTCGGACTTGACCAGGAAGACGTAGACGCCGGTCGCGGCGGGAACGCCGGCGGCGTTGAGTCCGTCCCAGGTCAGGCCGTCGAGCTTCTTCACCAGTTCCCCCTCCATCGTGTATATCTCGACGGTAAGGCCGGTGCCGGCGGTATCGGCCGGGAAAGAGAAGGAAAGCACCCGGTCGGAGGCGGGTCGGAAAGGATTGGGGAAGGCGATGGCTTTGCTCTCGCCCTTGAAGCCGGCCAGAGTCCCCTCCACGGCGTAGCGCAGCGCCCGGTGGAGGTTCACCCGGCCGTAGCCGAAATTATTGTCGGGGCCGGAGGCGCCCAGGTCGTCGGCGGTATTGCGCAGGGCATTGGCCACGTCGGTGGAGGTATAGACGGGCTTGGCGGACCAGACCAGCGCCGCCGCGCCCGCGGCCAGCGGCGAAGCGAAAGAGGTGCCGTCCGGCGAAGCGTAGCCCCCGTTTATGTCGGTGGTATAAACCCCGACTCCGGGAGCGGAGAGCCCGCGCAGGGACAAAGCGGCCCCCCGGCATGAAAATGAAGCCAGTTTATCCTCGGAATCTGTCGCCGCGACCGGAACGGCCCCGGCGCAACTGGCCGGCGAGTTCACGTCGGAGCCGCAGTACGGAGCGTTCCCGGCGGCCGCAAATATCAGGAGCCCGGAGTCTCTGGCGGCGGCGACCGCTGACCTCGTAAGGGCATTGCTCGGATCGGAGCAGGGCAAGGTCGCGCCCAGGCTCATGTTGAGTATGACCTTGCCGTAGGTCGGGGTATCATGCAGGGTCGCCGCGTAGGTGATTGCGTTCGCCAGGGCCGCGTCGGAGGTGGAGCAAGATTCAAACCCGGCCTCATCTCCGCAGTCATCGTAGCAATCCGAAGCAGAAAAGACCCTCAATGAAAGAAGTTTCCCCTCCCAACTGATCCCGGCCATGCCCGCGCCGTTGTCGGAGGCGGCCGCGGCAAGTCCGGCGACTCCGGTACCGTGATAGCAGGCGGCGATAGGAGCATCGTTGACAGCCGGCGGATTGCCCAGGTTTGGATCAAAATATTTACTGGAACCTATCAGTTTCCCTGAAAGTTCCGGGTGTGTACCGTCTATGCCGGTATCTATGACCGCCACGGTGACGCGGCTGGAATCGCCCACCTCGTATTCCCAGCCGGCGTAGGCGCTCATGCGGGAAAGGGCGTATTGAGAATTGATAAAAGGGTCGTTCGGAATGCGCGACGGGCGGTAGGCGTGATTGGGCTGTATTAGCTCGAGCCCTTCAAGCCCTTTAAAGTGGTCCAGTCCCGCCGCAACCTTCATCCCCGGGGGAAGTTTTATGACCCTCCAGCCGGGCAGGGCCAGGGCTCCGCCGTCGTCGCCGCCGCGGGCCCTGGCGGCGGCCCTGACGGCGCCCGAGGAGGTCGAAGCGGAGAACCTGGCCAGAACCTCGCCTTTTACTACTTCCACCTGGCGGGAGGCGCCGGAGGCCGAGACCGAGATATGCCGCTCTATTTCAAGCGCCTCCGCGGAGGAGCAGGCGAAGAGGAGCGCGGCGGCCAGCAGAACCCCGCTCACAGGCCTTCCTTTGCCGCCAGCTCCAGCAGGTCCCGCTCCACGGCCGTCTTGAGCTTCTTGTCGATGAAAACGAAATAGCGCGGCCAGGCTATCCAGTATTTCTCCCCGCCGCGGTTCGAGAGCAGCAGTCCGGCCGTGACCAGCAGGTCGCCGTCGAATTCCACGTCGATATTGGCCTTGCGGGACTTGCCGCCCATCTTGCGCGGTTCTTTTACCGTCCAGGAGACCTTGCCGGACTTTTTCGCGGCCTTGCCTTTTCCCTCTCCCTCGCCCGCCTTGAAAGCGGCGTCCAGCGCTGCGTAGGCGGTCTTTGAGAGGAGCTTAACGTCGCGGTAAGTCCTGCCGCCGAATTCCTCGGACGGCATGAAAAGGCCCTCGGGCCTCATCTCCACGCCCCTGACCTCCAGCGCGCCGGCGAAGACGAAATCGCCCGACAGGACGCCCGGGCTGGAGACTTTTATATCCCAGGCGGTGAGCTCCGCCGCGCCGGCGGGGGCGGCCAGCAGCAGCGGGAGAAGAAGGAGCACCTTAAGCCGCATTGAGTTCTTTAAGTATCCCGACCAGGTCGTAGATGTCGTTGAGCTCGAAATCGGCGCCGGAGACGGGAGTGTCGAACTCGTTGCCGTACTTGGCCCAGGCCGTCCGCATGCCCAGCGCCTTGGCGCCCTTGATGTCGCGCTCGGCCCAGTCGCCGACCATGATGGCCTCGGCCGGCTCGCATTTCATGAGCGAAAGTATCTTCTCGAAAGGCTTGGGTGAGGGCTTCTTCTCCCCCGTGTCGTCGAAGGTGACGACATGGTCGAAGTAATGGTGCAGTCCCAGCCCAACGATGCGCATCCAGACCGAAAGGCGCGGCGCGTCGCTGACCACGCCCATGCGCACGCCCATCTTCAGCAGGTCGGTCAGCGCCATCTTCACGTGCGGGTAGAGGGTGAAGTGCCCCTCCTTGGCCCGCTTGTAGCCGATGATGCCGGCGGCGAGGATCTTGTAGTCCACCTTGCCGAACTCCTTCATCAGCACCTTGTCGAAGATGTTCTGGTCTTCGATGCCTTCCTTCCAGTAGATCTCGAAGATCTTCTCGCGCAGGTCTTCCTTGCCCATGGTCAGGCCCGCGTCTATCATGGCGTCGGCGGCGGCGTCGACGGCCGCGCGCTTCATGCGCATGAAGTCCATCAGCGTGTTGTCGATGTCGAGGATGACCGCTTTGACCATGGAACCTCTCCCCGGGGCGCGGGTCACTGGGTGACGCGCTCGACGTATTCGAACGTGCGGGTGTCCACGCGGACCTTGTCGCCTTCCTTGATGAAGAGCGGCACCTTGATCTCGAGCCCGGTGTTAAGCGTGGCCATCTTCATCATATTGGAGACGGTGTCTCCCTTGACGCCGGGCACGGTGCTGGTCACTTCCAGCACCAGGTTGGCGGGCAGCTCTATGTTGAAGAACTTATCATTTAGGTAGAGGCCTTCCACCTTCATGTTCTCGGTCAGGAACTTCAGCGCGTCGCCCATCTTATCCACGGGGCATTCCAGCTGCTCGTAGCTCTGGTCGTCCATGAAGTGGGCGATCTTGCCGTCGCTGTAGAGGAAGGTTTTGGGGCGCTTTTCGACCGAGACTTCCTTGAACTTGTCCTCCGGCCTGTAGGCGGTCTCTATGACCGACCCGGTCTCCAGGTTGCGCACCTTGACGCGTATGACCGCACGGGACTGCGACTTACGGTGATGCTGGTAGCTGATGACCGTGACCATCTGCCCGTTCTCGTTCTCGAATATGTTTCCGTTCTTTAGATCTACCGCTAGTATCATGTTACCTCCGGGGTGTCGCTTTGAAGTTCAGGCGGCCGAAGCCTTCTGGTAGGCCATCATCTTGAGCGCCAGTATGCGCTTTTCCATCGGCGGGTGGGTGGCCAGCAGGTCCGCCGCGAAACCGGATCTCTCCTCGATAAGGCTGCCGCGCGGGTCCGTGATGCACATATGCGCGACGCCGTTGTTGACGGCCCTGGTCGGGGTGACCGAGGCGCGTATCTTCTCCAGGGCGGAGACCAGGCCCATCGGGTTGCGGGTCAGCTCCGCGGCCGAGGCGTCGGCCAGGAACTCGCGCTGGCGCGATATGGCCATGGCCAGTATGCGAGAGAACAGCGGCGCGAAGATGACCAGGAATATCCACACCGCGAAGAGGATCAGGACCAGTGGGCCTCCCCCCTTGCCGCCGCGTCCGCCGCCGGAGGAGCGGACCCTGCTCCTGCCGCCGTAACGCATGGAGCGCCCCGCGAAATCGCTTATAAGCGAGATGGCGCCCATGAGCGCCGCCGCCACGGTCATCACGCGCATGTCGTAGTTGCGGATATGGCTCATCTCGTGCGCGACCACGGCCTGGAGTTCCTCGCGGTTGAGGTTCTTAAGGAGCCCTTCCGTCACGGCTATGACGGCATTGTCGTAACTGAAGCCGGCGGCGAAGGCGTTGGCGTCGGGGTCGGGCACCACGTAAGTGCCGGGCATAGGTACGCCCGAGGCTATGGACATCTCCCTCACCACGTTGATGAACTGTTTCTCGGCCGGGTCCGTGGAGACGGCGCGGCGGGCCATCGTGGAACGCAGGACCATGGAGGGCCCGTTGAAGACGCTGTTGAGGACCATCACGAAGCCGAAGAGCAGGGCCGCTATCGTGCCGTAGGGGACCATCTGCCGCGAGGCGTTATGCGCCTCGTAGTAGCCGGCCGCGTTCAGCTTGTAGGTCGGCTCGCCCGCGACGGGGTTGAACGAAAGGTAGAAGAAATCGAAGCCCGCGCCCAGCGCCAGGAAAAGCAGCAGGAAAGCGCCCAGCAGCACCATGGTGGTGCGGCGGTTGCTCACCTGCTGGTCGTAGATATTCATCGGAGGACGGCCGGAAAGAGCGGAGACCCGGGGCGCGCAACGCGGGCCCCGGGTTCCCTTCCCGGTTTAGACGCTCAGGTCCACCTTGGGAACATTGCGCTCGGCCGAATCGGCCGGCAGCTCCCAGAGCGCCGCGGGCTGGAAGCCCAGCATGGCGGCGAACATATTGGTGGGGAACACCTGCTGCTGTATGTTGAAGCGGGTGACGATATCGTTGTAGAACTGGCGGGAGAAACCGATCTGGTTCTCCGTGGTGCGCAGCTCCTCCATCAGGGTGCGGACGACCTCGATGGACTTGAGGTTGGGATAGTTCTCGGTCAGGGCGAAGAGCTTGCCCAGGGCCTGGGTCAGCATCCCTTCCTTGGCCAGCACCTCGTTCATGTTGCCGCCCTGCCCGGCGTTGACCGCGGCCGCGCGGGCCTGTATGACGCGCTCGAGCGTCTCTTTCTCGAACTTCATCTCGCCCTTGACGGCGTTGACCAGGTTCGGGATCAGGTCGTGGCGGCGCTTGAGCTGCACGTCGATCTGCCTGAAGGCGTTGAGCACCTGGTTCTTGAGTCCCACCAGCTTATTGAACGTGAAGACCAGCCAGACGGCCAGCAGGCCCAGCACTACAACTAATACAGTCATTTTCTAACCTCCCTAGACTTTCACTTCGTAAGAATCTCGCGGCCGGCGCCGGTCACCAGGACAGTGTCCTCTATGCGCACGCCGAACTTGCCTTGCAGGTAGACGCCGGGCTCAACCGTGACCGCCATGCCTTTTTTGAGCGTCCCCTTATAGCGGGTATTGATGCGCGGCGGCTCGTGTATCTCCAGGCCCACGCCGTGGCCGGTGCCGTGTATGAAATACTGGCCGTAGCCGGCGTCGGCTATGACGTCGCGGCAGACCTTGTCCACGGCGATGGTGGAGGCGCCGGGCTTCACGGCCTTCACGCCGAGGTCGTGGGACTTCTGGACGAGGGCGTGCACTTTCCGGAACTCCGCGTCCGGCCTGCCGTAAAAGAAGGTGCGGGTCATGTCCGAGCAGTAGTTGCGGTAGACGCAGCCGAAATCGATCAGCACGGCCTCGTCCTTCTTCAGCCTGCGCTCGGAAGTCTCGTGATGCGGCATGGCGGCGTTGGGGCCGAAGCCGACGATGGTGGCGAAAGAGGTCTTCGTCGCGCCCATCGCCTGCATGATGTCCTCGAGCTCCCGGGCGACGGAGACCTCGGTGCGGCCGGTCTTTATCCGGGGCTTTATTATCCGGAAAGCTTTGGCCGCTATGGAGCAGGCCTTGCGCAGAGCGGAGAGTTCCGAACCTTCCTTGCACTGGCGCAGCGACGCGGTGAGCCCGCCGAACTCGGCCAGGCCTTTTTTGCGCCAGGCGGTGCCGCCCAGGTAGGTCTCGGTCTCGGGCTCGAAGGCGGCCTTGCGCCAGCCCTTCTCTTTGATGAAGGCCAGGGCGGAACCGGCGGCGTCGTCGGAGGCCTCCGCCTTCACGAAAGGCACGCTGGCGCGGAAATGGTCGAAAAGCATTTTGGGCAGGAAGGCGCGGACATCGTCCCTGCCCGCCACCAGCAGGCAGCCCTCCAGGTGGAAACCAGTGAGAAAGCCGGTCTCCAGCGGCCGGGAGACGGCGAGGGCGTCGAGCTTGTTTTTTTTCAGCAGCGACTGCAGCTGCCTCAGCCTTTTCTCGTTAGTGGTCATGCGCGGGCCTCCTCATTGGGAAAATCGTACCCGTCTATTTTATTTTAATTTAAGCGCCCGGGCAACAGAGGGGCGGGTCTCAGGCCGCGGGCCGCAGGGCGGCGGCCAGCCTGAGGAAGTCGGAAGGCGAGAGGGCCTGCGCGCGGAGGGACGGGTCGATGCCGGATTTCTCCAGGGCGGCGGCGGCGCCGGCTTTATCCCCTCCGAAAGCGGCGGACAGCGAATTCAGCACCGTCTTGCGTCGGTGCATGAAGGCGGCTTTGACCGTCCTGACGAAGAGGGGCTCCAGCCCCGGCGGGATGAAGGGCTCCGGCAGCGGCGAGAAAACGACGACGGCGGAATCCACCCTGGGCCGCGGCCGGAAACTGCCGGGGCCGAGGTCCATGAGCCTGCGCGCCGAGGAGCGGGCGGCGGTCATGACCGAAAGATAACCGTATTCGGGGTCGCCAGGTGCGGCCAGCGCCTTGTCCGCGACCTCTTTCTGGAACATCAGCACGGCGCCGGCGAAGCGGGGAAAGGCCAGTATCCGGTCCAATATCGGAGTGGCGCAGTCGTAGGGCAGGTTGCCGGCGAAAGCGACACGGACCCCGGGAAACTCCTTCTCGAGGTCCAGACGCAGGAAGTCTGAATTCACGACGCGGGCCTCGGGGTACTGCGGGGACAGTTTCGGGGCGAGGTCCCGGTCTATCTCGACCAGGGTCATGGGACAATTGCGCAGGGAGTAGAGGTGGCGGGTGAGGGCGCCGCGGCCGGGACCTATCTCGACAAGATGGTCGGCCGGCAGGCCGCAGGCCGTCTCCGCTATGCGGACGGCCGCGCTTTCGTTGGTCAGGAACACCTGGCTGAATTTACGCATCGGCCTATCCGCCTATCAGCTCGAACTTGGATTTTACTTCCTCGAGCGACTTCCAGACGTCGCCGGCGCCCAGGCTCAGCAGCAGGTCGCCGGGGCGCAGGTCCTTGGCCACATCCAGGACGCCCGGGTACGGGACGATGTTGGAGCCGCGGCCGGCGGCGTCCAGTATCAGCCGGCTGGAAACGCCCTTGAGCGACTTCTCGCCGGCGGGGTAGATATCCATCAGGCAGACCTTGTCGGCCGCGCGCAGCTCGCGGGCGAACTCGCGGTAGAGCAGCGAGGTGCGCGAATAGCGGTGGGGCTGGAACAGCGCTATCAGCCTGCGCGGCCGGTGTATGGCGCGTATCGCGGCCAGCGTATTGCGTATTTCCGTAGGGTGATGGCCGTAGTCGTCGAAAAATTTCACGCCGCCGGCCTCGCCGTGCGGGTCCAGCCTGCGCTTCACCCCGCCGAAACCGGCCAGGCCGCGCGCC
>DNQL01000301.1 GCA_003500765.1 Elusimicrobiota bacterium
AAGCGATAAGCAGTGACGATTTCACGCAACAAATTATAATATATTAATCCTATGAACCGTCTCGCCGCCGTCCTCCTCGCCGCCGCCCTGCTACCGGCACCGGCCGCCGCCAGGCCCATCGCCCAGGCGAGGGGAGAAATAGTGGACGCGACGATGGTCTATCTCAATACGCCCTATCTCTGGGGCGGCATGCACCCCGGCACCGGCATGGACTGTTCGGCCTTCGTTAAACTGGTATACGGCCGGGCCGGCCTGGAACTGCCGCGGGTCTCGCGCGACCAGTTCAGGAGCGCGCTGCGCCTGCCGCCGTCCGGCGTCCTGCCCGGCGACCTGATATTCTTCGCCATGAAAAATCCCGGCACGGCCCAAGTGGACCATGTCGGGATATACGTCGGCAAGGGCTTCTTCGTCCACGCCTCGTTCACCAACGGCGTGCACATCGACTCGGTACAAAATCCCTACTATTACTCCCGCCTCGTCAGCGTCCGCAAATACCGCGGATTCTGACGCTCAGACCGGCAGGACTTCCTTGGCCGCGGCGCGGCGCAGGCGGAACTTGGCCAGCTCGCCCATCAGCATCCCCGATACTATCAGGAAGCCGCCGGCGGCCTTGATCCAGAAGAACTCCTCGCCGCCCAGCGTCCAGGCGAAGGCCGCGGCGAACACGGGCTCGAGCGTGAATATTATGCCGACCTTGAAAGGTTCGGACTGGCGCTGGGCCAGCATCTGTATGTAGAAGGCCGACAGCGTGGGGAACAGCGCGAGGAAAATTATTATCCACCAGCCCTTGGCCCCGGTCACGGCCGTCGGCCAGCCCATAACCGCCACCAGAAGCATGGCGATGGCTCCCGTTATCCAGAACTGGTGGAAGGCCAGCAGCAGCGGGTCGGCGTCGGATTTTACGTAGCGGTCCGTGATTATCAGGTGGCCGGAGTAGGCCATCGCGGCTATCAGCGTAAGGCCGTCGCCCAGGTTGAAGCCGCGCACGCCTCCGGTGAGCAGCCACATGCCCGCGATGGCGAGCACGGCCGACACCGCCTCCATCCGCTTAGGCCTTTCGCCGCGCGCCAGGAACATGAAGACGGGGATGAAGATGATGAACAGCCCGGTTATGAAGCCGGAATTGGACGCGGTGGTGAACTGCAGGCCCGCGGTCTGCGTCATGTAGAGCAGGCAGAGGAAGAACGCCAGGCCGAACCCCTCTTTCATGTGCCGCGTGAACGAAGGGCGCCTGAGCGCCCAGGGAAGTATGGCCAGCGCCGAGATGAGGAAGCGTATCCCCACCATCGTTATCGGGTGGACATTGTCCAGCGCGGACTTGGTGACGATGAAGGTGGAGCCCCAGATGGCGGCGCAATAGAAAAGACCCAGGTCGTATAGGGCGGCGGTCTTTTGATCGGTCTTTCCGGGCATGGGCAGGGCTATCGCTCCATCACCTTCATCACGCAGCGCTCGCAGTCGAATTCCAGCCGGAAGCGGCGGCCGCCGTCCATGACCAGGAACAGCGGCTCGGCGCCGCCCTTGCCGGGACATGTCCCGTGCGCCCGGCGCAGGCAATGTTTAACCGTCATGAGTTCCGCGCCGCGCAGGTCCGCGCCGGCCTCGGCCGCCGGGCCGATCTTTTTCACCCCGTGGCGGCGGTAGAACTCCGCCGCGGCGCGATTGACGACGTTCCCCCGGTAATCCAGCGACTCGGCGGGATAAGGGGAATCGTTCTTTTTCAGGACCGCCTCTTCCCGGGCGGAGGCCGGGGCGGTTTTCGCGAGCTTCTCCAGGACGTCCCGCCTGAGAGCGTTGAGGACGGAGACCGGGATGAAGAAGGTCTTTTTCAGCGATATCTCTATGCCCAGCGGGTAAAAATCGGAACCGCCGGTCTTGCCCAGCTGGCGGCGTATAGTCTCCAGCGCCATGGCCGCGTCTCGGGCCGTTTCTTTTTTTATCCGCGCCGAAACCGAAGCCGAGCGGCCCGTCTCGTCGGACGCCGCGAGGCTTACCCCGTCCGGCGTCTCGGCGAGCGTCAGAGAAACGCCCAGCAGCCGTGACGGTTCCGCTTTTTCCAGCGCCCGCAGGAACTCCCTGTCGAGGTTTCGGCTCACGAGGTCCCCTTCTCGCACCAGGCCCGCCTTGTCGGAATAGACGCGCTTGCCGCCCACCCTGTTGACCGTCAGGCCGGCCAGCTCGCCCCTGGCGTCAAAGAAACTCAGGCCGTCGCCGCAGCTGACCGTCTTATCCACCACGAAAGAATCCCCCCGGCATTCCCGGGCCCGTCCCAGCGGCTCGCCCGCGAACTTGGGCGTGGCCGGCGAGCCCATGTTCTTGTCGGGGCCGTTGAGGCAGTAGGCGGTATAGCCGCGGTTGAAAGTCTTGGACAGGTCGGGCTCGAAGCCGGGCTCGCATTTTCCGTATGAAGCGCGGGCGTAGCCGCCTTTGGCTATCAGGGCGTCGAGCTTCCTGCGGTAGAAAGCGACCACGTTGCGGACATAATCCCTGTCCTTGAGCCGCCCCTCTATCTTGAACGAGCTTATGCCGGCGGCGGCCAGCGCAGGCAGCTGACCGGAGTGATTGAGGTCCTTGAGCGAGAGAAGGTGCGCCGGGCCGTCCAGCCGCGCGCCCGCGGCGTCCTCCAGCGAGAACTGCAGGCGGCAGGGCTGGGCGCATTCGCCGCGGTTGCCGCTGCGGCCTCCCAGGTAGAAGCTCATGCGGCACTGGCCGCTGAAAGAGACGCACAGCGCGCCATGCACGAAGAACTCCAGGTCCACCGAGGTCGCGGCGCGGACCTTCTTTATGTCCGGCAGCGACAGTTCGCGCGCCAGTATGACGCGGCGGAAGCCGGCCTTCTCCAGGAAAAGAACTTTTTCCGGCGTCGAATTGTCGCATTGCGTGCTGGCGAAAAGAGGTATGGGCGGCAGGTCGCGCTCGAGCAGACCCATGTCCTGTATGATGGCGGCGTCGGCGCCTGCGTTCCAGAGGTCGCGGATGAGCTTTACGGCGCGCGGCAGCTCGGGGTCGGTCAGCAGGGTATTGACGGCGGCATAGACGCGCGCGCCGTACTTGTGCGCGTGGGCGGCCAGCCGCTCCACGTCCTTGACCGGGTTGGCGGCGGCCTTCC
>DNQL01000214.1 GCA_003500765.1 Elusimicrobiota bacterium
GCCGAGGCCGGAAAGCCGCAGGAAGCCCTGGCCTGGCTGGACCGGGCCGCCCTGGCCTCGCCCGGCGGAGGCGTCTCCCCGGAGGACGATCCCCACGCGTGGTACGAAAAGGGCTGGGACCTGCTGGCCCTGGAAGAGCACGCGGAGGCCCGCAAAGCCCTGGAGAGGACCCTTACTCTTACCGCGGACCAGGATCTCCTGGCCCACACCCGCTTCGCGCTGGCGATGGCCGAGGAAGGACTGCGCGGGCCGTCCGAGGCGATAGACCTGTACAGGGGGATCTACCAGTCCTACCCCTACCTTCTGGTCCCCGCGGCCGTCCGCATCAGCCGCAATTTCGAGCTGCTGAAAAAAAGGCAGCATTCGGTGACCTTCCTGAAAGAAGCCCTTCTTTACGACCCGAAGAACTTACAGGCTGCGATAGACCTGGCCCGCGTCTACGAGAAGGTCGACTACAACATACCCGCCTGGCAGACCTACTACACCCTTTCCGAGATAGACCCGCTCGAAAAATTCTTCGCGAAGAAGAGGGAGCGGCTGTCCAAGCAGGCCAAAGGCGATCACCGCAACCTGCTCTACTGGACGCGTATGGCCTGGCCGGTGCATCCCAACCCGGTAAAGCTGGACAAGGGGGAAGAGGCCGACATCGGCCTTTTCGCCGGGGAGGACGGGGTTCCTTCCACCGTGCGCTCGTTCAGTTTCATCTGCAACACCCCCTTTACGATAGAGGACTCGCGGCTGGGCAGGACAGCCGAAGGCCCGGCGGGCGCGCAGTGGACCGCCGCATACAATCCCTTCAACCGCATCTACGAGGTCAAGGACGTGGTGGCCAACAGCGTTTATTCCACACGCAACACCTTCCGCCTGGTGCCGAAGACCCCCGGCGGCGTCATACTGATAAAGAACGCGGACGTGGCGGCGGAGGGCGGAGTAAACCGCGGCGACAGGGAAGTGACCGGGGAAATCCTGGTCAACCTCCGGCGCGAAGGTTTCGTGCTGATAAACCGCGTTCCGCTCGAGAACGTGCTGCCCGCGATGACCGCCCGCGCCTCCGAAGGCGACCGCAACCCGGAGTCGCTGAAGGCCCTGTCGATAGTACTTCGGACCCGCCTGCGCGGGCTTAAGGCGTCGATGAGGCACTCGCGCGACGGCTTCCACCTCTGCGACTCCGCCCATTGCCAGCGCTTCGACGGCATAAACACCGAGACGGGCGAAGCGGCCGACGCGACCGCGGCTACCGCGGGACAGACCCTGGCCGGCGCGGGCCTGCTGGCGGCGGGGGAATATTCGCCCTCCTGCGGCGGCTTCACCGAAAGCGGGATCAACGATCTTAATCCCCTGCCCAAGGACCTTACCCCCTTCACTCTCTCCCGCCACCTGCACAGGGGGCCGCCGGACAATATGTACTGCCTGCCTCCCGACAAGGCCTACGCCTCGGACGCGACCTGGACGCTGATGCTGGAGCCGCGCTGGATAGAGGACAGGGCCAACAGGAAGTACAAGGTAGGAAAGCTGCGCAATATCCGCACGCTCGCGCGGAGCGCCAACGGCAAGGTTCAGGCGATAAGGCTGGAAGGAACGGCCGGCTCGGCCGAGGTGAAAGGCTTCAGGGAAATATCCGAAATACTGTCGGCCGGGACGCTACGCTCGCCGCTCTTCACGCTGCGTCCGCTCTTCAAAGGGAAGTTCCCGTCTATCTTCTTCGTCAAGGGGCTCGGAACGGGAGAAGGACGCGGCTACTGCGTGGCTGGAGGAAAAGGCCTGGCCGGCGGGCTGGGCTGGAAATACCGCGAAATATTGCGCCACTATTTCCCCGGCCTTACCATATCCGGGAGCGCCGCCGGGAAGCGCTGAAAAAGACCGATGTCCTTCATACGCGTGCTGCACGTGATCACTCGGCTGGACCTGGGCGGCGCCCAGGCCAACACCCTCTATACCGTAAGGAACCTCGACAAGGGGCGCTTCTCGGCCTTCCTCGCCTGCGGCCACGGGGGGGAACTGCAGCGGGAAGCCCCCGACGGGGTCACGCTGCCGCTCAGGCACCTGGTGCGAGAGATCCGGCCGCTGGAGGACCTCCGCGCTTTCTTCGAATTGCGCCGGACCATTAAACGCCTCAAGCCGGACATGGTCCACACTCACTCCTCCAAAGCCGGCATCCTGGGCAGGCTCGCGGCCTTCTTCTCGGACGTGCCGGCCGTGGTACACACCTTTCACGGCTTCGGCTTCAACGACAGGCAGCCCGCGCCGGTGCGATTCTTATACGTTCTGCTGGAGAAGATCTGCGCGCGCTTCTCCGACGCCCTCGTTTTTGTGTCTTCGGCGAACATGTCCGAGGCCGCGGCGCGCGGCATCGGCGACAAGTCGCGCTATACCCTGGTCCGCAGCGGCATAAAGCTCTCCGACTACCCGGCCGCCGACGAGCGCGCGGAAAAAAGGTCCGAACTGGGCATTCCCTACGGCGCCCCGCTGGTGGTCTCGATAGGCAACCTCAAGCCGCAGAAGAACCCGGGCGACTTTTTCATAGCTGCGAGGCTGGCGGCCGAGCGCCACCCCGACGCAGCCTTCGTCTTCATCGGCGGCGGGGAGATGTCGCCGGCCGATTGGAGCCTGGCCGAACACCCCTCTCTCAAAGGCAGGCTTTTTCTTCCCGGCTGGCGCCGGGATTCGGCCTCCATCCTGGCCGCCGCCGACATTTTCGCCATGACCTCCCTCTGGGAAGGCCTGCCGCGCAGCCTGGTAGAGGCCCTTGCCACCGGCCTGCCGTCGGTCTGCTACGACGCCGACGGGGTGCGCGACATACTGCGCGACGGCGTCAACGGCTTCCTGGTGAAACGCGGCGACACGGCCGCGATGGCGGAGCGCCTCTCGCAGCTCATCCGCGACCGGGAGCTTCGACGGAGGCTTTCGGACGGGGCCCGCGCTACGGACCTCGCTGAATTCGACATAGACGCCATGGTGCGGGCGCAGGAGCGCCTCTACCTCTCGCTCTTGGGAGAAAAACAATGAGTCCCGAACTTTCCGTCATAATACCCGTTTTCAACGAGCGCGATAACGTGCTGGAGCTATGGGACTCGCTGAAGGCCGCGCTGGCCCCGCTCGGCGGTGACTGGGAATGCGTCTGGGTGGACGACGGCTCCACCGACGGGACGTGGGAGCTCCTCTCCGGCCTGGCCGACGCGGAGAACGAATGCCGGGCCATATCCCTGGCGCGCAATTTCGGCCAGACGGCGGCGCTGAGCGCCGGCATAGCCGCGGCGCGGGGGGAATACATCGCCGCGCTCGACGGAGACCTGCAGAACGACCCGGCCGACATACCGGCGATGCTCAAGACGGCGCGGGACGGCGCCGACGTGGTCAGCGGCTGGAGGAAGGAACGCAAAGACCCCTTCTTCTCCCGCGTTCTTCCTTCGGCGGCGGCCAACTGGCTTATCTCCGCGGTGACCGGCGTGCGCCTGCGCGACTACGGCTGCACGCTGAAGGTATACCGGGCCTCTTTCCTCAAGGAGCTCGAACTCTACGGCGAGATGCACCGCTTCCTGCCGGCGCTGGCCGGCTACCGCGGCGCGGTAATAAAAGAAACCCCGGTGGCCCACCGCCCGCGGCTGCGCGGCGGCTCTAAGTACGGCCTCGGGCGCACCTTCAAGGTGGCGCTTGACCTGCTTACCGTGAAGTTCATGGGCGACTATCTGTCCAAGCCGATCTACGTGTTCGGCGGGGCGGGCCTCCTGCTGGGACTGTCGTCGGTGATCATGGCGGGCTGGACTCTCTACAACAAGCTGGCCAACGGCGTCTTCGTAAAGGACCAGCCGCTTTTCCTGGTCGCCATCTTCTTCGCCATCGTCGGCATACAGTTCATCCTGCTCGGCCTCATCGCCGAGATGCTGATGCGCACCTACTACGGATCCTCCGGACGCCCTCCTTACCGCGTCCGCCGCCGCTCGGGATTCTGATCCGGGCGGATGTAGCAAGCAAGTAGAAATGTCA
>DNQL01000203.1 GCA_003500765.1 Elusimicrobiota bacterium
GGCAGCTGCTGGCCATAGACGGCCAGCACGGCCGCCTGAAGGGCCAGCTCGAGGAGCTCGCCGCCCGCAAGGCCGAACTGAGCGAGCGCGCCGAGCGCCTGACCCGCGAGGCCCAGGAATCGCGCTCTTCCGCCGAGAGCCTGCGCGGCCAGCTCAAGGAGCGTGAACTGGTCCTGGAGCAGCTGGGCAGCGAGCTCAACGAGATGAAGAACCAGCTCGAAAGCTACCGCGCCCGCATAAACGAGCAGAAGCAGCTGCTCTCCGAGAACGAGCAGCGGCGACACGAGATAGACCTGCGCGTCAATACGGCCGCGACCCGCGTGGACGACCTGGGCCGCCGCCTGGCCGACGACTGGACCACCAGTTACCTGGAGGCCAAGGAGAAGTACGGCTCCGTGGACGTGGACCCGGAGCGCGTCAGGAACCTGCGCCGCCGCCTGGAGAACATGGGCCCCATCAACATGACGGCCCCCGAGGAATACGAGGCCCTGACCAGCCGCCACAACTTCATGAACTCGCAGGTCGAGGACCTCAACAAGGCCAAGGCCGACCTGCGCTCGGCCATCTCCAAGATCAACGACACCACCCGCGAGAACTTCAAGACCACCTTCGACAAGGTGCAGCTGCACTTCAAGCAGATCTACGCGCTGCTCTTCAACGGCGGCGAGGCCAGCCTGCTGCTGACCCAGCCCGACAACCTGCTGGAGACCGGCGTGGAGATAGTGGCGCACCCGCCCGGCAAGAAGCTCATCAGCATCTCGCAGCTCTCGGGCGGCGAACAGGCCCTGACCGCGCTGGCCCTGCTCTTCAGCTTCTTCTGCGTCAACCCCTCGCCCTTCTGCATCATGGACGAGGCCGACGCCCCGCTGGACGACGCCAACGTGGAGCGCTTCGTGCGCCTGATCAAGGAATTCTCCTCCGGCACGCAGTTCGTGGTCATAACCCACAACAAGCGCACTATGGAGGCGGCCGACGTCCTTTACGGCGTCACCATGGAGGACGCTGGCGTCTCCAAGGTCATCTCGGTGGACCTGCGAAAGGCCGAGGCCCTGGCGGAGAATCCGCCGGCGGAAAAGGAGCCGGCCGCGGCCTGACATGATATACGGCGTATTTTCCGACGTACACGGCAATTACGAGGCGCTCAAGGCCGTGCTCGCCTTCTTTAAAAAGAACGGCGCGGAGGGGCATATCTGCTGTGGGGACATCGCCGGCTACGGGGCCCAGGCCTCCGAGTGCGTGGACGCCATAACTCCGCTGCCCAACCTGCACTGCGTGATGGGCAACCACGACGCGGCGCTGGTCGGCCGCATGGACCTGAAATGGTTCAATCCCACGGCCACGGCCGCCATACTCTACAACCGCCATTTCCTGCGGGGCGGGCAACTGGAGTTCATAGCGAACCTTCCGGAGATAGTGGAGCACGAAGATTTCACCCTGGTGCACGGCTCGCCCAAGAGCCACCTCAAGGAGTACCTGCTCAGCGAAATGCAGTTCATGGACAACCTGCGCTACTGGAAAGTCTCGCCCTGCTTCATCGGCCATTCGCATATGCCGGTCTATTTCGCCCTCGAGGGGGAGGCCAAGGTCCCCGCCACCGATTTTCTCAAGCCCATGCACACCATGCGCCTGGATACGGACGCCCGCTATATCATCAACCCCGGCTCGGTCGGCCAGCCGCGGGACAGCAACCCGCTGGCCGCCTGCGGCCTCTACGACTCCTCCGCCCGGACTTTCGAGCTGTTCCGCGTGGACTACGACGTGGAAAAGACCAAGAGGGTGATGCGGGAGGCCGGCCTGCCGCCGATGCTGGTGGAGCGGCTGAGCCTTGGATTCTGAATTTATGCCCTTAAAACTGCTGATAGTCGACGACGACAAGAATTTTATAGAAACACTGGAGGACGGGCTTCGCCTCAAGCAGGTGGACGCCGATATCACGGTGGCCAAGTCCGCCAGGGAGGGCCTGGACGAGCTGGCCAAGGCCGCCCCGTCGCTGATAATCCTGGACGTGCAGCTGCCGGACATGCACGGCATCGAATTCATGAAGATAATAAAGGATTCGGCCCGCCTCAAGGACGTCCCGATCATCTTCATTTCCGCCAAGTACACCGAGCCGGCCGACCGGGCCGAGGCCGTGCTGGGCGGCGCCGCCGCCTTCTTCTCCAAGCCGATAGATATCGAGGAGCTCTGGAAGGAAATACGGTACCTTCTTGACAAGAAAAGCTGAAAACAGTTATTTAGATAAAGGCAGAGACAAAGGAGACCCCCCCCATATGTCAAACGAGATACAGATCACCGACGCCAATTTCGAGCAGGAAGTGACGCAGAGCGCCGTGCCGGTGCTCGTGGACTTCTGGGCCCCCTGGTGCGGGCCCTGCCGCATGATCGGCCCCGTTATAGAGGAACTGGCCAAAGAGTACGAGGGCAAGGTCAAGGTGGGCAAGCTCAACACCGACGAGAACCCCGAGACCGCCTCCAAGTTCCAGATCTCCGCCATCCCGACGATACTGTTCTTCAAGGGCGGCAAGATGGTGAAGGACGTGGTCGGACTGCAGCCCAAGGAAGAACTCAAGAAGATAATGGACTCGCTGGTCTAAAGCGGCCGTACGGCCTCCGCCCGGTGGGGACCCCACGCATGGTGTCCCCGGGCGGGCGGGGGGCCGCCTTTTTCCCTTCTCCTCCCGTTCCCTTTTCTTTAATGCAGAAAAAACAGGCTTACCTGATAGACGCGCACGGTTTCCTGCACCGCAGTTACCACGCGCTGCCCAAGCTCTCCACCTCCAAAGGCGAGGAGGTGGGTGCGCTTTACGGCTTCCTTAGACTGCTGCTCAAGATCATGAGGGAGAAGAAGCCCGCCGCCGTCTGCGTCTGCTTCGACTCCCCCGCTAAAACCCTGAGAGAAGAATCCTATCCCGAGTACAAGGCCAACCGGCCGCCTACCGAGCCCGCGCTCAAGGCCCAGCTGGCGCTGGCCCGCGACCTGGCGAGG
>DNQL01000317.1 GCA_003500765.1 Elusimicrobiota bacterium
GGGCGGTCCGCGGCGGCCGCCTCCGCGGCCCGGTGGGCGAAAACGCAGGCCTCCAGCAGCGAATTGGAGGCCAGGCGGTTGGCGCCGTGGAGGCCCGTATAAGCCGTCTCGCCGGCGGCGTAGAGGCCCGGCATGGCTGTCCTGCCGTCTTTGTCCACCCGCACCCCGCCGCAGAAGAAATGGGTGGCAGGCACCACGGGGATGGGGGACTTCGCTATATCGATGCCCAGCTCCAGGCAGCGCGAGTAGATCTGGGGGAACCTTTTCTTCAGGAAAGCCCGGCCTTTGAAGCTGATGTCCAGCCAGGCGCAGTCCTGGCCGGTGCGCTTGAGCTCGGCGTCTATGGCGCGGGCCACTATGTCGCGGGGGGCCAGTTCGGCGTCCTTGTGATACTTCGGCATGAAGCGCTCGCCCCCTGCCAGTGTGAGAACGCCGCCTTCGCCGCGCACCGCCTCGGATACCAGGAAGGACTTCGCCTGCGGGTGGTACAGGCAGGTGGGGTGGAACTGGACGAATTCCATGTTGGCGAGGTCCAGGCCGGCCCTCCAGGCCATGGCCATGCCGTCGCCGGTGGCCGTATCGGGATTGGAGGTGTAGCGGTATACCTTGCCCGCCCCGCCGCTGGCGAGGAAGGTCTGGCCGGCGGTGAACGTCTCCACGCGCCCGGTGCGTTCGTCCAGCGCGTATGCCCCGAGACATCGGTTGGCAGCGGGATGGCAGGAATGGGGACGTTCCTCCAGTATGAAGTCGATGGCCGGATGACGCTCGTATATGTGCACTTTCTTGTTATGGGCGCAGGCGGCCAGAAGGGCCTCCTGGATGTCGCGGCCGGTATAGTCGCCGCAATGCAGCACGCGGCGGGCGCTGTGGCCGCCTTCGAGCCCGAGATCGAAATCCTTTCCCGCCCGGCTGAACTTCACTCCCAGCTCCAGCAGTTCTTTCACGCGCGCCGGGCCCTCGCGCACAGTCATCTCCACTATATCCCCGTCGCAGAGGCCGGCGCCGGCCCGCATCGTATCCTCCGCGTGGCGCTCGAAGGAGTCGGCCGCCGCCGTGACCGCGGCGATGCCGCCCTGCGCCAGGCCGGTGGAGCAGGTGCGCAGGTCGCGCTTCACCAGCACGCTGACCGTGCCCAGCCGGGAAAGCTTTTCGGCCAGCATCAGGCCGGCAAGGCCGCCGCCGAGCACGAGGAAATCGGAATTGTTCGCTTTCATAAGAGGTCGTTAAAAATCTAGAATATTTTAACACTTATGGCGAACCTCAAGAAGAAACTTCTGGTATATCTGCCGATACTCATTTCAGCCGGCATACTGGCCTGGCTCATCTATCCCAGTTTTCCGGCCCTCAAGCGCACGCTGGCCGAAGCTTCCGGCGGCTGGCTGGCCATATCCATGCTTTTCGCGGTCTCCAGTTACACCTGCATGAGCCTCACGCTCTGGGAGGTCCTTTCGATACTGGGTTTCCGCCTGCCTTTCTGGGAAACCGGCGGCATCGCCCTGGTCTCCACCACCGTCAACTACTTCTTCTCCTCGGGCGGCGTCAGCGGCTTCGCCACCCGCGCCCACCTCCTCTGCAAGCGCAGGGTGCCCTACGGCATCAGCGTCACCTCGTCGGTGGTCATCAGCGTCCTCATCTACCTGATCCTGTCGCTCATAATCCTGCAGGGCGTTCTCCTGCGCCTCATAGACACCCCGCGGTTCGACCTGACCTTCTTCGAGGGCGTCATCGGCGTCATGCTGATACTGGGCTTCGCCTTCTCGCTGACGACGATGCTCTTCCACCACGACCTGCGCTCGTCCTGGGGCCGGAAGATATACGACGGCGTCAACTATCTCATGTTCTTCTTCTCCAAGCGGGAGATACCTGAGGAGACCTTCCTGGACTTCGAGGCCCAGCTCAACGAGGGCATACACAAGCTGCACGAGAAGAAGTTCGAGCTGCAGACCGTTATCGCCTATGTCTGCGCCGACTGGATCTCGACCATCTTCATCCTCTATTTCGCTTTCAAGGCGGTGGGCGTGGACATCAGCAGCGGCGTGCTGGTGACCGGGTTCGCCTTCGGCATGCTGATGACGATAATACCGATACTGCCCGGGGGCCTCGGGGCCATGGAGGCCGCGATGACGGCCTCCTACGCGCAGATGGGCATACCGTGGGAGAAGGCCCTGGCGGCGGCCCTCATATTCAGGATGTTCTACTACCTGCTGCCCGCTTTCTTCAGCATATTCATCTACTGGGGGCTCAAGATGTCCGAGCCTTTCTACGATTATTTACACCCCGGGAACGGGGAGGAATGCCCTGTTCTGGGCGAGGGGGAGGGGCGATGACGGAAGAATTCATGGGCGAAGCGCCCGAGATACATCCCGGGGCCTGGGTGCACCCGTCGGCCGTTATTATCGGGCGGGTAAAACTGGGCGACAAAGTTTCGGTCTGGCCCAACGCCGTCATACGAGGAGACGTGGACACGATAACCGTCGGCGACGGCTCCAATATCCAGGACGGCGCCGTCCTCCACCCCGACCAGGGCCGCCCGGTGAGCCTGGGCGCGGGCGTGACCGTGGGGCATTGCGCCGTAGTGCACGGTTCCACAGTCGGCGACAGGTGCCTGGTCGGCATGGGCGCGGTGATAATGGCGGCCGAGATAGGCGATGAATGCCTGATCGGGGCCGGCGCGCTGGTCACTCCGCGGACTTCAATTCCCCGCGGGCAGATGGTGCTGGGCTCTCCGGCGAAAGCCGTGCGGCCGCTCAAGCCCGAAGAAATAGCGGGCCTGGCCGAGTCCGAAAAGAATTACGCGCTGCTGGCTTCCATGTACGCCGGCAAGGGGGAGAAATGACCGAAGCCGCCCCGTCTAAAAAGATACTGCTGGTCGAGGACAGCAAGAACATCTCGACCGTCCTCGTCGACGTTCTCAAGGCCGAAGGCTACACGGTCATCCACGCCCCCGACGGCGTGGCCGGCGTCGCCATGACCCGGCGCGAGAAACCGGACCTGGTGCTGCTCGACCTGCTGCTGCCCAAGCTCAGCGGCTACGACGTCTGCAATGCGATAAAGCGCGACAATAACACCCGCCACATCCCGGTGCTGGTCATCTCTACTATGGACAAGCCCGAAAGCGTGGCCAGGGCCAAGTCCTGCGGCGCGGCCAATTTCATGCGCAAGCCCTATAACCTCGACGACCTGCTGGCGGAGATAAAGCGCCTGCTGGGTCAATGATCCGTGATAAAAGGGAGCCCCGTCGGAAACGTATACCGGCTGCTCCTGAAGGCCTTCGGGCCGCAGGGCTGGTGGCCTGTCACTCCGCGCGGCGCGGCCTCCCCGGTCTATAAGCCGCGTTCGTACGGGCGGCGCTCCGCCCCGGAGATGGCCGAGATCTGCGCCGGGGCGATACTGACGCAGAACACGGCCTGGACCAATGTCGAGAAGGCCCTGGCCGGGTTGCGCGGCGCCGGCCTGCTGCCGGGTAACGGGAATAATATTTCAGTCTGCCCGCTCCCGCGCCTGGAGCGGCTCATAAAGCCCAGCGGTTATTACAGGCAGAAGGCCCGGCGCTTGAAGAACTTTTTCGCGCGCGCCGGCGGGGAACACCCTGAGGGACTGGAGCGCTGGTTCCTCTCCTCCCCGGCGGATACCCTCCGGACCGAATTGCTCTCTTATAAAGGCGTAGGCCCGGAGACGGCAGACAGCATGGTACTTTACGCGGCGGGCCTGCCCTCGTTCGTGATAGACGCCTATACCCGCCGGATAGGCTCGCGCCTGGGCCTGGGCCGCGGCGGCGATTACGGCCGCTGGAAGAGGATATTCGAGAACGGCCTGCCCCGCCGGACGGAGATCTACAACGAATACCACGCGCTGCTGGTCAGGCTGGGGAAGGATTTCTGCAGGAAGAGCGCGCCGCTATGCGGCGGCTGCCCGCTGAGAAAAGAATGTACTTACGCCGGGAGAAGGAAAGCCCATGGAAAGGATAGAAGCTCTGCTCGACAAAGGTGAATTTAAAAAAGCCCTCGCCGCCATAAAGGCCGGCGGCCGCCGGGACCCTTACCTAGAGGGAGAAGCCTTGCGGGGACTGGGCCTTTTCGCCGAGGCCGCCCGCTCTTACGCGCGCGCCGGCGGGGAATACGGGCTGGAGGCGGCGCTGGGGGAGGTCAAGTGCTGGCGCGCGCTGGGCGACGCTCCCAGGGCCTTCGCGGCGGCCAAAAAGGCCCTGTCGCTTTCAAAGCGCCTGGGGCTGATGGCAGACGAGGCGGAACTGGAGTGGGCGCTGGCACTGCGTCTCTCCGGCAGGCTGGACGAGTCGGAGAAGATGCTGCTGCGCCTGCTTAAGGGATACCGGCTCGACCGCGACCATGCCGGGGCTTCCTTCGTGCTCTGGGCCCTGGGCGGGCTGCACAGGCTCAAAGGCCGCTACGCGGACGGGTTGCAGGCCTTCGAAGGGGCGCTCGCCGAGGCCCGCAAGGCGGACGACGTGGCC
>DNQL01000060.1:0-2080 GCA_003500765.1 Elusimicrobiota bacterium
CGGGCGTCGTGACCGAGATCATAGAGTAATAACGGGCCGTACCGGCGGCCGGGGACGACCCCGGCCGCCGGGACCCGAATGGAGAATCAAGATGGCTGACAGGATAACGATAACCCTGGGTTGCACCTCCTGCAAGAGGAAGAACTACCACTTTTCCCGGGGCAAGAAGAAGGAATTCAAACTGGAACTCAAGAAGTTCTGCAAGGCCTGCGGCAAGCAGACCACCCACAAGGAAGTGAAATCCTGATTTACGGGGGAGCGTCGGTTAACGGTAAACCAGCGGTCTCCAAAACCGCGACTGAAGGTTCGATTCCTTCCGCTCCCGCCAGATCTTCCGACGACGGAGCGAAGGGCGAAGTCCGACTATGAATAAAATAACCGGTTTTCTCAGAGAAGTTTACCAGGAGCTCACCAAGGTTACCTGGCTGCCGAAGGACGCCGTAGTAAAATCCACCATCGCCGTGGCCGTCGTGGTCACCATCGTGGCCATCTATATAAGTCTGGTAGACCTGGGCCTTTCCGTATTCGTGAAAGGCATGCTGGGAGGACGCTGAACATGGCAAGAGGCTGGTTCGTAATACACACCCGCACGGGTTTCGAAGAGCGCGTAGAGAAGGCGCTCCAGGCCAAGATAGACTCCAACGAGCTCTCCACCAAGCTTTTCCAGGTGATGATCCCGACCGAGGACGTCGTGGCCGTAAAGCACAACAAGAAGGAACTGCGAAAGCGCAAGTTCTTCCCCGGCTACGTCCTGGTGGACCTGGAGCTCGACAACGAGAGCTACTGGGTGATCCGCGGCATACAGGGCGTTTCGGGCTTCCTGGGCGACCCCAAGCCGGTCCCGATGGACGAGGGCGAGGTCCAGCAGATCCTGGAGCTGGCCAACTCGACCAGCGAGGACAAGCCCAAGCCGGCGGTGCAGTTCGAGAAGGGCGAGAGCGTCCGCATAATCGAGGGACCCTTCAAGCACTTCATGGGCCTCGTCGAGGACGTCAACGAGCCCAAGGCGAAGCTGCGCGTGACGGTGACCGTGTTCGACCGCCCCACCCCGGTGGAGCTGGATTTCCTGCAGGTGGAAAAAGTCTAAAGCTTTTCGCGCGGGGAGCTTCTACCCTCGCGGGAGCCGCGGCATACTTAAAGAGGTAACTTAAAATGGCTAAAGTAAAACAGATAAAGACCCTTATAAAACTCCAGATACCGGCCGGCGCCGCCAATCCCGCGCCGCCCGTGGGCCCCGCCCTCGGTCAGCACGGCGTTAACATCATGGACTTCTGCAAGCAGTTCAACGAGAAGACCAAAAAACTGGAGCAGGGCGTTCCGATACCGGTGGTCATCACCGTGTTCGAGGACCGCACCTTCACGTTCATCACCAAGATGCCGCCGATGGCCGCCCTCATCAAGAAGGCCGCCGGCCTGGCCAAGGGTTCCGGCGAGCCGAACAAGACCAAGGTCGGCAAGATGAACCTCAAGCAGGTGGAGGAAGTCGCCAGGCAGAAACTGGTGGACCTCAACACCAAGGACGTCAAGCAGGCGATGGAGATGGTGAAAGGCACCGCCCGCTCGATGGGCGTCGAGATAGAGGGATAAAAAGTTCTTACGAGGAAGCGGGACCTTCCCGCGCACGAACCTCGGGGGCGCGAGCCCTGGAAAAAACAAGGAGAATAAAAAATGGGAAAGAGACTCAATAACCTCAAGAAAGACCTGGATCTTTCAAAGAAGTACACCCTGGCCGAGGCCATGGGGATGATAAAGAAGAGCGCCACCGCCAAGTTCGACGAGACCGTGGAAGTCCACATAAAGCTGGGCATCGACCCCAAGCAGTCGGACCAGTCGGTGCGCGGCACGGTGCCGCTCCCGCACGGCAGCGGCAAGACCAAGAAGATCGCCGTCATCGCCAAGGGCGAGAAGGCCGCCGAGGCCACCGCCGCCGGAGCCGACAAGGTGGGCGCCGCCGAGCTGATCGAGGAGATCGCCAAGGGTATGATGGATTTCGACGTGCTCGTGGTCACCCCCGACATGATGAAGGACATCACCCGCCTGGGCAAGACGCTGGGCCCGCGCGGCCTGATGCCCAACCCCA
>DNQL01000060.1:2110-3042 GCA_003500765.1 Elusimicrobiota bacterium
AGGCCGGCCGCGTGGAGTACAAGAACGACGCGCAGGGCCTTATCCACGTGCCCGTCGGCAAGGCCTCGTTCCCCGGGGAGAAGCTGGCCGAGAACGCCCAGGCCATCCTGGACGCCGTCCTCAAGTCCAAGCCTTCGTCGTCCAAGGGCGTGTACCTGCAGTCGGTGTTCGTATCTTCCACCATGGGGCCGGGAGTTCCGGTCGTGGCGGAGCAGAAGCTCTAAAAAAAACAGAAAGGCCGCCCGTTCGCAAGACGGGCGGCCTTCTTTACAGGCAGATGGAGGGGTTCATGGGTAAACTCAAGACACTGGCGGCCGCCGCGGCCGCGTTCGCGCTTTCCGTAACTTATTCCTTCGCGGGTGAGGCCGACCTCATCATCCCGCCGCTCTCCCAGGCCACTTTCCTGGGCGGCGTGGCCGGCGACACGCTCCTGATGTGGGGCCTGGTCATCTGCTGCCTCGGCATCCTTTTCGGACTGGTGCAGTCGATGCAGATAAGCCGGCTGCCCGTGCACAAGTCGATGCTCGAGATCTCCGAGCTGATCTACGAGACCTGCAAGACCTACCTGCTGACGCAGGGCAAGTTCATCGCCATCCTCTGGGCCTTCATCGCGGCCATCATGATCTTCTACTTCGGCTACCTGCTGCATTTCACGGCGGTACAGCTCACCGTCATAGTGATCGCCAGCATAGTCGGCATCCTGGGCTCCTACGCCGTGGCCTGGTTCGGCATAAGGATAAACACCTACGCCAACAGCCGCACGGCCTTCGCGGCCCTCAAGGGCCTGCCGTTCCCGGCGATGCACATCCCGCTCAAGGCCGGCATGTCGATAGGCATGCTTCTCATCTCCGTCGAACTGGTCCTGATGCTGGCCATCCTGCTCTTCATCCCCGGCGACTACGCCGGACCCTGCTTCATCGGCTTCGCCATCG
>DNQL01000011.1 GCA_003500765.1 Elusimicrobiota bacterium
ATTTTCGCGGTGACGGCCGCGGTCTTCGAGCTGCGGGACGTGCCGCCGGCCTTCCCGCCGGACCTGCGCGACGCGCCGGCTTCCGCCTTCGACGCGCTGGCCGGCAGCGCCGGAGGGGCGGAGGTCCCGGACATACCCGAGCCTCAGGCCGTGCGCGCGAACGGCCAGGGCGGCGGCACTTTCCAGAACATCGCCATCTACGGCGATAACACGATAACCGATTACTACAAGGTGGACAGGAGCCTGCGTCAGCTGGCGGATTCCACCGTGGCGCTGGTCAAGAAGGATTCGCTTATCTTCGACAGGAACTCCGGCAGATACAAGCCGCTCAAAGTATCTACGATAGGCGAAGGCCGAGGCCATTCGTCCGGCACGGATTTCCACGACCAGCGGGTGCTGTCATTCTGCTCCGGCGCTCTGGTATCCGGGGACCTGGTCCTCACCGCCGGCCATTGCGTTTCGTCCGAGGCCGGAGCCAGCGACCGCTTCGACAATATCTACGCCGTTTTCGGATGGAAAGCCGGCGGCGAGGGGGAAGTCGCGGAGAGTTTCGCCCCCGAAGACGTCTACACCGTGGCCAGGATATACGTCCGCGAGCTCAAGAACCTCGCCGACGCCTCGTTCAGGAACCTGGACAGTTATTACGACGGCTACAAGGATTACGCCCTGCTCTTCCTCGACAGGCCGGCGCAGGGCAGGGAGCCGCTGGCCGTGGACCGTTCCGGACTGCTGACGGCCGAAGGAGCGAAGGTCTTCACGATAGGCTACCCGATGGGCATGTCGGTGAAGATCACCGGCCCGGACGACGCTTCGATATTCAGGGTCGGGCGCAGCATACTCGCCACCGACATAGACGCCTTCGGCGGCAACTCCGGCGGCGCGGTCTTCGATTCCGCCACGCGCCGCATCACCGGCATACTGGTGACCGCCGACATCCGCCAGGAGGAGCTGGTCCTCAACCGCGGCCTGGACGTGCCTTACGTCGTCTCGGAGGAACTGGGCGGCTCGATACGCGGCAGGTCGGAGAGGAACGAGGCGGGCGAAGTGAGCCGACGCCTCGAGATAGGCAGGGAGGCCTTCGACTATCTCAGCCGCCTGCCCGCGACCAGCGGGCTTTTCAGGACCGCGGAGAGCCGCCTGGTCATACCCAGCGGCGGCGCCCGCATCTTTCTAAACGACATCAAGGCGAGGCTGGTCTTCGCCGCGGGCGGCGGGGACTATTCGATAAAGCCCGCCCGTTTCGAGCGGCTGGAAGGACTGGGCGGCGCCACCGGCGCCCAGCGCCTGCTGCACCTGGAACAGCTAATACCGCTCACCGCGGCCGAGCGCGCGCTGTGCGGCGAGATAAGGCGGCGCATGCGCCCTGACGGCGGGATGACGGTGGACCCTACCTTCATGATGCTCTACCGCGAAGCCAAGTGCGACAGGAGCATGGCCATCTAATCCGAAGGGGACGTTGTTTAGTTCTTAAGTTGTTATCCACAGGCAGCAGCGTCCCGCGACCGAACGAGCTAAAAAACTAAAGAACTGAACAACGTCCCCGTTTTGCCGTTTTGCTTTAGAGCGATGAAATAAATATAATATACGCACATATGCTCCCTACATACAGACCTAACAAAAGACGCAGAAAGAAATCCATCGGTTTCCGCGCGCGCATGAAGACCAAGGGCGGCCGCAAAGTGCTGTCCGCCAGGCGCCGGAAGGGCCGCTGGAGCATCATCCCCGAATAAGGGGAGCGCCCCTCCGCTTTACGGCGGACGGGGCGATCTGGATTCAGTGAAGAAATTCCCTCTTTCCCGCGCCATGAGGCTCAAGGGCCGCAAGAACTTCTCCCGCGTCTTCGAGACCGGGGACAAGTCCGCGACCAAAAGCCTTGTGATGTGGAACGCGGCGCCCCCGGGCGGAGACACCTCCCCGGAGGACCGGCGCATGGGCCTGGCGGTAAGCCGCAAGGCCGGCGGCGCGGTAAGGCGCAACAGGATAAAGAGGGTGCTGAGAGAAGCTTACAGGCTCAACAGGTTTCAATTGAAGGATGGAGCCGACTTCATAATTTACCCGAAGGCCGGATGCGGGATAGACTCGCTGGCCGGGGCGCAAAAGGAGCTGCTGCAGGCCTGGGAACGGGCCGGGTTGCTCCGGGACCCCGGGACGGGACCCCGCCGGAACGGAAAGGCATGACGGCTTTTTTAAAGGCATTTTACGCCTCGCTTCGGCCCCTGCTGGGGCCGCGCGCCTGCCGTTTCCACCCGACCTGCTCGGAATACGCCTTCGAAGCGCTGAGGAGGCACGGTACCGCTAAGGGCCTGTTCCTCGGCGCGCGTAGAATTCTGAACTGCCATCCTTTCAACCCGGGCGGTTACGACCCGGTGCCCTGAAACCTGCGCGGCCGGCCTTTAGGAGGCCCCGATGCAGAAGAACCTCGTTCTAGCGGTAGTACTTTCGTCCATAGTTTACATCGGCTGGTATTCCATGGTGGCGCCGCCGCCTCCCCGGCAGGTTCCCGTCGAAGGGGAACAGAAGGCCGGCGTGACCACCGCCGCCGCCGCCGCCGTCGCC
>DNQL01000197.1 GCA_003500765.1 Elusimicrobiota bacterium
GCCGCCCCCCGCCGCCGGCGCGGTGGAAAAGGTCGGTTTCTACGACGCGGCGGCCGGAGACCCGCTTCCTTCTCCCGCGCCGCCTGCGGCTTCCCCGGGGGAGATGGACGGCGTCAAAGAAGAACTTAAGACCATGAAAAGTGCGTTCCTGCGCCTGGAACTCAGCTTTGTGCAGATGGGAGCCGCTTTGGAACGCGGCAATGGCCGGTCACGGGAGGCGGATACGCCCTCCGCGCTGACGGAAGGGGCGTTCAGGTCGGAGCTCTCTTCTCTGCGCAGGACGATGTTGCTGCTTTTTACGGCGCTTGCGGTCCTGTTCATCGCTATCGAACTGACTTTGGAGGTGCTATGAAAAAGATACTCGCCGTGGAGGACGATCTCTCCACCCAGAAATATTACCGTGAGCTTTTCTCCGCGGAAGGCTACGAGGTCACCCTGGCCGGCGACGCAACCGGCGGCGTCATGCAGTTCCGAGCCGTCAGGCCGGACCTGGTCATCCTCGACGCCGAGATGCCAGGAGGCGGGGGCGAGAGGGTCTTCGAGATGATCCGTGAGATAATGGAGAGCGGCGTGCCGGTCCTTTTTGTTACGGGAATGCCCGGGCGCGTGGAGAAATTCACCGAAACTTACGCTAATGTCGGGGTGCTTGCCAAGCCCGCCGATTCCGATGTCCTGCTGGCCCGCGCCGCCGAAATGATCGGCGGCTGAGCGGGAATGAAGAAGATCCTGACGGTCGAGGACGATATTGAAACGTCCAGGTATTACCGCGCGCTTTTCACTGCGGCGGGCTACGACGTTATTTCGGTCGGCGACATCGAGTCCGCCCGGAGGGCTTTCCACTGCTCCGGTCCGGACCTGGTCATACTCGATGTCGGCTTCCCTTCCGGGGACGTGGAGGAAGTTTACATGATGACCCGGAAGATACTCTACGGCGGCAAGCCCGTCATCTTCGTCACCGGCCTGCCGGATAAAGTGGAGCGAATCCGTCTGGCCTGCCCCAATGTCCGCCTTTTCGCCAAACCCGTCCCCGCCGAAGCCCTGCTCGCCTGCGTCGCCGATTTTCTGGGGTCTCCCTCCGCCTGATGCCGTCATCCCGCGGCCCCTCCCCGGTCAGAAATCGCGGAGCTTGACCGCCCGGCACTCGACCGCGTAAATGGCGGTCTTTACGGTCTTGCGGTTCACGGCGTAGGCCGCCGCCGCGGAAATATTAAGCGACATAAGCGGCAGGTAATTCGTGAAATCGGCTTCTTCCGCCCGGAGAACCCCGTTCCTGAAAAATATTTCCTCTCCTTCGGAGATAAGCTCCGCTTTGAGCCCCCGCAGCTTTTCCGCGGTCTTAGAGGTGTTTATCCTCGGCAATTCCAGAATCGCTCCCGCGAAAGGGCAGGTGTAAGCCCCGTTCCGCATTGCCTTGACAAGCTTCACTTTGGCCAGCGCTTTCAGGGCGGCCCGGACCGGTTTTTCCCCGAGATCCAGTTTCTTTCCCAGTTCCGCCGGGGTCCAGGCGCCCTTGTCGTTGGACAGGGCGAGCCAGCATAGATACGTGGGTTTGTCCCTGGCGATGGTCTCCTGCTGCGCCGGAGATATGTGCTCTTTTGTTTCCAGGAACTTCCCCATAACTTTATGAAGCGGGGAGGTGATGGAAGGTTTTGGCATTTCTTTGAGCTGCGGTTCCACCAGTAATTCAAAAGTATCCTTCCCCAGTTTTTCCCTTATCCAGGCCCGCACCAGAGCCACCTCCGGGTGCGTTCCCGGAATGAGCCGCAATGAATGCAGGAATACCGGAACGACCCGGTGCGGCGGCAGTATCCTTCCCTGCTCGATCATAAGGTAAGCCCTGTATGAGAGCCTGAAGACGTCCTTGCCTCCGTTGTCGTGATAGAAACGGTACGCGGTCGGGAAACCCGCTTCGCGGCGCAGTTTTTTCAGCATTTCGGAAAATATCGTAGCCATTTGGTTCGCAGCTCCGGCCCGGTGGGATAAATACATTAAATCAAAAAACCGCGGCATTCAGATAGCGAAAGCCATGCTTCCTCAAATCCGGGTTTTACCGCTGCAAGATCTCCCTGAACCGAAGAGGCAGCGGAAGTGGTCCTTCCGCCTCATGTGCGGTATCCGCGATTATTCGTATCTTTTCCCATATGACGATCCGTGAAAGTGAAGCGTGGCGTCGGGCCCGGCTGGCGGCGGTGATATCCGTTCTGGCCTGCCGCCTGGTCCCGGGCGTGCTGTTGTCCGGCGCGGCGGTGCCGGCCTTGGCGCAGACGGAGTTAGGCTCCGAGGACGACCTGACGGTTTTAGGCACGGACGGCACAGCCCTGGACCCGGATGTGGAGATAAAAGGCTTCACCGTCTTCGGCTCCACCCAGGACGCCTATACCGGCGCCGTGGTCGGGCCGGGCGGCGTAGTGGTCAACGGCGTCCTCGCCGTCTCCTCCGGGGCTTACTTCGTGGGCAGTTCCACGTTCACCGGCGCGGGCAAGATCTTCATAAACGATGGTTCCCCGGGGCAGTTGCTGCGCCGCAGCGCCGCCGGTTCGCTGGAATGGTCCGACGCCTCCGCCCTGGGCGACAACCTGGGGGATCATACTGCCTCCACGCAGTTGAACATGGGCAACTATGCTATCTTCTCGTCTTCCGACATCACAGCCGCGCGTTACCAGATAAACGGCAGTACCGTGCTGGCCATACTACCCGGCAGCGGCAGCCTTGCGGCGGGTCCGAACAGCGGCGGTTCCAATCGCGGTAATTATAATATCTTCGTCGGTTCCGGCGCCGGACACTCCAACACGACCGGCAGCGACAACCTGTTCGCCGGTTACAAGTCAGGCTACGCCAATATCGGTGGTGATTACAATGTCTTCCTTGGCGCGAACGCCGGAACGGCCAATGCCACCGGCGGGGGTAATTTCTTCGGCGGTAACCAGGCCGGATACCGCAACACCGGCGGGTTCGCCAATGTATTCATCGGTGATAATGCCGGCGGACATAATCTAACGGGGTATAGTAATGTCTATATCGGCAAGTACGCCGGTGATACCAATACCGCCAGCTCCAACAACATCTATATCGGTTTCGGTGCCGGCGGCTATAACAAGACCGGCAACGACAATATTGTTCTCGGGTATGAAGCCGGGGCTTGGGGCAATCTGGGCGACGACAACGTTATTATCGGCCGCGAAGCGGGCAGCCTTATCAGCAGCTCGGAGAACACGGTGATAGGCCACCATGCCGCCTTGTTCACCAGTGCCGGCGGGTCCAATACTGTAGTCGGTGCGTATGCCGGTTATGGGGCGAACGGGTATTCCTATGCTGGCAATACACTGGTGGGCTGGAGGGCCGGCTACGCGCTGAGGACCGGCGCCAATAACGTTCTCATAGGCGACAAGGCGGGGGATTCCCTCACCACCGGCGCAGGAAATATTATTATAGGCCACGACCAGGACGCGCCGACGCCCGCGACCAACGACTATATCAACATAGGCGGCCTGCTCCACGGCGACATGGCGCAGTCTAGCATGACCGTCTACGGCGATCTCTACGCCGGCAAATTCTACGGCGACGGCTCGGCGCTGACCGGTGTTTCCGGCAGCGACAACCTGGGCGACCATATCGCTACCGCGGACCTGGAGATGTCCGCAAAGAGCGTCCTTTCGGTGGCCTCCATGACCATGGTGGGCAAGGGCCTGCAGATAGGCACGGACCTGACTTCTTCTGCTTACGGCATCTTTATATCCTCTTACGGTTCGATAATGACGATAGGTGCCGGCCATCCCGGCTCGGTGGCGCCCGGTGCGCGGGGGGTGGGAGCGGTGGACCTGCAGACTTACCGCACCAATGCCTCCTCGGTGGCGGCCGGCGATTATTCTGTGGTGGCCGGAGGCTGGAGCAATACGGCCAGTGGTGGCGGAGCCACGGTCTCCGGCGGCTGGCGCAACACGGCCAGTGCTTCGGATGCCACGGTCTCCGGCGGCTGGCGCAACACGGCCAGCCGTTGGGATGCCACGGTCTCCGGCGGCTGGGATAACGTGGCCAGTGGTGGCGGATCCACGGTCTCCGGCGGAGGGAACAACACGGCTGGCTTAGATTATGACACGGTCTCCGGCGGCAGGTATAACACGGCCGGAGGTTGGGGCAGTACGGTCTCCGGCGGATATCTGAATGTCGCCAGTGGTAATGGCTCAGGCACGGTCTCCGGGGGGTATGAGAACAGGACCAGCGGCTGGGCTGCCACGGTCTCCGGCGGAAGTTTAAATACAGCCAGCGGTAGTTTATCCACGGTCTCCGGCGGTATTGAAAACACGGCTCTGGGACAGTATTCCTGGGCCGCGGGCCGTAGATCCTCTTCCACCGCCGACGGCTCGTTCACCTGGTCGGACAGCCAGCAAGTGACTACGGCAAACGATGTCGCCGACCGCACCTGGTTCAAGAACCGGGGCGGGTTCCTGGTGACGGGCAGCACGCAGCCGTTCACCGACGGGGCCTTCTACGTGGATGGTAAGGGGGCGGCTCAGATATCCAAGCGCCTGACTCAGGCCGAGAACACCGGTATCACGCTTACAAAAGCCGACTTCGGTAAGACCATAACGGTCGACAGCGGTTCGGCGCAGATCATTAACCTGCCGGCTATAACGGCCGCGGACATCGGCGCCTCGATTACCGTGGTAAAGCTTGGCGCCGGTAAGGTCACCATAAAGGCCGCCGCCTCCACCTATATTGCCGACTCCGCCGCCGCCGGTACGCTTTATAATAACGCCGTCACTCCGCCCTACGCCTCGGTCACTTTGCGCCTCGTCACTTCCACCAGGTGGATGCTCATAAGCGGCTACGGCAGCTGGATAACAACGAATTGACGGTGCTGGGGAACAGGGGAGAGTTTTACGCGAAAAGCAGGCAGAGGAAACCAGCCAAGAGGTAATATGCCGACAAACGGTTTAGCGATCCCGGTCTTCATACTGATGTGCCTGGCCATACCCGCCGTGCCGGCGGCACAGGAGAGAGAGACTCGCCCGGAAGACCCGTTCTTCACCAGGCAGACCGAGCTGCGCGACCGCCTTAAGAGCGCTTCCGGCGACGCGGAGAGCCGGGCCATACATGAGCAACTGCGCAAGCTCAGCGAAGAGCGCCGGGCGGCCAACCCGCCAAAGGAGCCGCGCCCGGCTGAAACAGACGCCCATCAGCGCAGGATGGAGCGGGAAATAAGGAAGGACCCCTACCATTGGGAGATGTCCCAGCTTCAGCAGGCCATGGGGTCGGCAAGGAGCGAGGAGGAGCGGGAGTCCCTGCGCAAGCGGATGGCTGACCTGCGGGCGAAGAGGGCCGCCGCGCAAGAGGCCGAACTGACGCCGCAGCAGAAAGCCGAGCGCGCGGACAGGGAGCGCAAGATGGCCCTGGTCCGCACCGAGGCGGCCTCGCTGCGCGAGAGCCTGAGC
>DNQL01000070.1:0-858 GCA_003500765.1 Elusimicrobiota bacterium
CCCGGAGAGGAAGGGGCGGCCGCCGCGGCGCCTCTCTATGAATACGAACGGCGGGACGGGACCAGGCTTTATGCCACGGACCCAGGGCTTGGCGGCGGCCTGAAGCGCGCCGCAAAGCCGCTGTGCCGCGTATGGCGCAACCCCCAGACGGCGTTGGCGCTCGACCCGGAAACCGCGGCGCAATAGCCCGGGGCCGGTTCACAGGGAAAGCGCGGTTTGCGCATATTGTTCCCTGCCGATTGTTATATTGCAAGCCCGCGGGCAACCGGCTAAAACAGGCGCAGGAGAAGGCGCGGGCCCGTGCCAGGCGGCCAGGGCGCGGGTCACTCTGGGGCCGCGCAGACCGGCGAACTCCAGGGCCTCCGACCGCAACAACTCAAAGAACACCTTCTGAAACAAGCCATCAGCCTATTTCAGCCCCAATAAGGCTGTCTGACAGCCGGATTTAGATCCACGAAAATTGCCACTAAGGCCTATGTCCCGTATAGGCCAAAAGACAAATTACACTTTCCCTTTAGCCTCATGTTTAAAAAGCGCGGGGAAGCTAGAATATATGTGAGCGGGGATGAATTGTGGTACAGGCACAGACGAAGGAGAAGGCAATAATGAAACGAATAACGGTAATAGCGGGCATAATGATGATCGCCGCGGCGAACATGGGTTACGCGGCCGGCGAAGCGGCCTTTGAGAGAAGCGTTGAGCAGTTGTCGGCGCAGGTCAAAGAAAGCGGTAATCTCCCGGAGCCGGCGAAAGCGGAGATGGTTCTTACCGCGCAGGAATTGGCCCTGGCTGATTGCCTTACCAAAGTAGAGCTTGTCGGTATTATGCATCCGGATATTGCGCAATACACGCTGGCGG
>DNQL01000070.1:1045-4864 GCA_003500765.1 Elusimicrobiota bacterium
GGCCCTGGCCGATTGCCTTACCAAACTGGAGTTTGCCGGCATTATCCAGCCGGATCTCGCGCAATACACGCTGGCGGAAATGAAGAATCAATGCGTTACGGCAAAAATGGGCCGGTAATAACTGATATTCGTTTTTACCATTATAAATGCCGGACAGGTTCCTGGAACCATCATGACAGTCATTCGTGTTGTACTATCCATATGAGTGATGAGGATTAAATATAGCGCCGATGAGCGCGCTAATCAAGCCAATGGGGAGAAAAAGGACCATGTAGAATAGCGGCTCTCCCTACACTGCGGACTCTCCTCTGCCGCCATAAAAGGGTCGCCTCGTGCGCGTAAACCTGAAAAAAGCCGAGGTCGCGGTAAATCGTTCCACGCTGGAAAAAAGCGCTGCACGGGCGGAAAAAGACCTGAAACTATTCGCCAACATTCCCCAGGACACAAAAATAACCCTGCCGGACGCGGCCGAGGAGATAACCGAGCCCTCCGAAAAGAAAGAAGACCTTCCGGCATACCTGCCACAGCGCGCCGAGTATAAACTGCTGGAGATCGGCGCTAAAGCGGCAAGCCTCCAGACAAAAATGAAGCGGGGGGAATACCTGCCGGTGATCGGGGTGGGCGCCAGCCTTTACCGCGTAGACTATTTTAAGGGCGGCGATCAGCGTTTTCAGAACAGTGCGGCCTTCGGCCTGGTAAGCCTGCCCTTAAGCAGCTGGTGGGAGGCTTCACATTCCATTAAAGAACTGAAGCTCAAGGAAAACGCCGCCGCAGACCGGCTGAAAGAGCAGGGCGACGCCTTGCTGGTAGACCTGGAAGACAAACTGAAGGATTACGACGAAGCCTACCGGCGCGCGGCGTTGGCGGAACTGGCGGTGGAAGAGGCGTCCGCCAACAGGTCGGAAAAAGAAGACGGCTACAAGAACGGCACGGAGAAACTCCCGGACCTCCTTGAAGCGCTGGCGCTGGAACAGCAGAATATAGACGCATTGGAAGAAGCCCGCGCGGCGTATTTTGGAAAGCGGGTAGAATTCCTGCTGGCAACGGGAAAACCTCTTGAGGCGGCACACAACGCCGTAGAGTCCCCGGATGATTAACGGACCGGCTACACCCTTAAGCGGCGGCTTTGGGCGGCGGGGTCACAGGTTATACTAAGCCTTGTGAACTGTACTGTGCGGCCGGCGGCAAGAGGAGCTGGACGCGAGCTGATTTGGCGGACGGCAGGTCTTACCCTCCTTGCCCGTCCCCTGTTTTAACTTATGGGGGGAATATGAGAAGACTGTATGACCCGGATGTAGAGCTGAAAAAGGGCGCCGAATTGAGCGGGGTCTCCTACGACAAGACACAACGGCTATGTGTACTGGCAGACAAAGTAACGGTAGGAGGAGATACCGGGACCGTCAGGATATCCGGTACGGCTACGGGCAAACATGATGAAAGTATCGACGGCACAGTAAGCCTCTGGCTTTCTATCTTCAGGTATATGCGTCCGGACGGGACAATAAACCATGTATCAGGCTGGAGCATCTACTTGCCGCTTAAAGAAGGCCAGACGGCGGAGGAAACAGCAAAAGCCTTCACTGAGCACATAAACGCTTCGTCGCGCCCCTACAGAGCGGCCATTGTTCCCGGCTCACGCAGCAGGTTTCGCATACTTTATGTGGAGAACTAACGGAGGCTGGATGGAAACTTTCTAACGGGTTTATTCTGCCAAACGCGGCCCCCCGGATGAGGATTGCCAACTTAACCCGCTGGCGGACCAATATGACAACATAGACCCGCCCTCACCTGAAGATTAACGCTGCCACTCCCCAGCCGGGCGCCCCGCCCGGAGGAAAAAATCTGTCCGAATTTCCGAAAAACCGCCCGGTTTTTGATATTATAAACAAAACAGGCGGCGTTCACGCGAAATTTTCAGGAAAACGCACCGGCGAAAGAAGAAAAAGGCGGGGGGAACTGACGATAACTGCGCTTATGTTTCCTACAGTCTATTTGCTTGCAAAAGGCGGCCCGGCAATGGTGTCCGGCAGCGGCGGCGGGGCCTTTATCAATTCTATGTCTTCGGGCTGGGCGGCGTTCCTGATCTTGCCTTCCAGCCAGCCCACGTCATAGCGCTCTATAAGGGCTGGTATGCCTTTCGCCGGGGCTTTCAGGAAATCTTCCAGGGCTTCCCCCGGCAGCGCGCGCAGTTCCCCTGTCACCTGCAGGGCCAGGGCCCGGGGCAGGTCGCGCGGTACCACTATCCACGAGGCGAAAAGCTTTTCCGCCTTTTCCACCGTGGCCGTGTCGGCTTCGGCCCGCTCTATGGGCAGCCCGGCCTTCTCCGCCTCTATGGCCAGCGCGCGCATGGCCGAGCGCCGCGTGGCCCAGGCCCGCCTGCCCCAGGTCTTGCTCTTCAGTTTTATCACCGCTGGCCCGTATTTCGGGGGGCCGTCCCAGTAGGAGAGGGTGCCGAAAATATAGTCGTAAGCGCCGTAGCCGCGCTGCTCGTAGCCCGGAGTGAAGGGGTTGGTGTCTTCCCCTTTAAGCGCTGTCACCAGCCCCGTGGAAAGCAGTGCTTCATCCTGCAGTACGTTCGCGGCCCTGGCCGTGCTCATCCTGACCGAAAACGACGGCGGTTCGGCGGAAAAATACGCCTCCAGCTTCTTAACCGCCTTCTCTTCATCGGCCGAGAGCGGGGCAAGCTTCCTTTCCTCGGCCGCCAGGTTGAGGGCCGACTGCTCCGCCAGCGGGCGGCCCAGTTTTTTCTCTATGGGCTGCCAGCCCGGCGGGACGCCGTTCTTTATCCACTCTTCCAGGCCGCGCGCGTATTCCGCCAGCCCCTTGTACTTGGCCGCGGCGTCCTGCCTGGCCAGGCTGGCCTGCCTGAGGGCTTTGGAAAAAACCGGCCGGTCCAGCGGGAAGTCGGTTACCAGCACCGCGAAGCCGAGCCTCAGGCCCAGCCCGCCCAGCGCGGCGGCCGCGGGCGCCATCTCCACGTCCACCGTGGCGACACCCTTGGCGATGGCCCCGGCCAGCCAGACCGGGGTTTCCTCCATGGGGGAGACCACGCTCACGTGGGCGGTATAATCTGCGAGGGAGGCGAGGGCGTTGGGCTCGGCTTTGCCGCCGGCCGTAAGGATATGGGAGGGGTAGGTGAGGCTGTAAAGCGGCGCGGGCGCCAGCGAGCCGCCCGAGCCGGCTATGACCACGGACTTTATGCCGGTGGAGGCCTCCACCAGGTATCGGATATTCTTTCCCAGTGTCTCACCGTAATAGGAAGAGCGCGCGCTTATCACTCCCCACTGCCCGCCGCCGGCGGGCTTATAGATGTCCACTTTCCAGTCGCCTTCGGGGTCCGAGGCGGAGGTCACCGACCAGGAGCTCCAGTAGAGGCGGAAGGATTCCGCGTAACCGGCTATCAGGCCTTCGAGATTCTCCAGCTTGCCCGGGTACGCGGCGCGCAGGCGCGACAAGGCCTGGTAGTACGGCTCGTAAGCGGAGGGGGACTCGGCAGCAGACAGGCGCGGGGCTTTCTTCCCTGAATAATGCCGCCTGAGCAGCAGCTCGAAATGGCGCAGGAAGGCCGCGCCCTGGAAGTCGCCCAACAGCAGGGTCCTGGCACCGTTCCCGCCGGTAAGCAGCCAGAGGCTTTTGGCGTAGCCGCTGATGGGCAGGTGCAGCGCCAGCAGTTCGCCGCCGCCAAAGAGTGAGCGCGGCAGGCGTTCGGGCGGCAGGTTGGAAAGGATTATTCTGTCCCCGGGCCCCAGGTCGTCGAGGAGCGCGCGCAGCGGGCCCAGGCGCGAGGCTGCGTAGCCGTCGGCGTCTTTCCACCGGAGG
>DNQL01000160.1:0-229 GCA_003500765.1 Elusimicrobiota bacterium
GGAACGGCCGGGGCCCGCGCAGGCGGCGAGCGCCGCCGACATCGCCAGCGAAATAAATATCGGGGCTTTTTTCATTTTTACCCTCCGGTTTACGGCTCCACCTTGACCTTATGAACGGGCAGGGCGAAATTGAACCTCGCCCCGGAACCCGCGGGGGATTCCAGCCAGATACGGCCTCCGTGCTTCTCTATTACGGACTTGGATATGGCCAGTCCCAGGCCGGTGCCCG
>DNQL01000160.1:267-3313 GCA_003500765.1 Elusimicrobiota bacterium
GGGATGCCGGGCCCGTCGTCCTCGATCGAAATGACCACGGCCTCCCCCTTGTCCTGCCCGGTGACCTTCACGGTGCAGCCGCGGCGGGAGAACTTTATGGCGTTTATCAGCAGGTTATCGATGACCTGGGTTATCCACCGGCTGTCCGCGTAGACCTCCGGCAGCTTCTTTTCAAAGCGGGACTCTATCTCGATCTCCTTCTCACGGGCCTTGAGCAGCATGTTGCTGATCGAATGGGAGACGAGTTCCCGGATATTGACCGGCTGGAACTCCATCTCGACCTTGCCGTTGAGGCGGGAGAAATCGAGCAGGTTGGAGATGAGGTGGGTCAGGCGGTTGGCCGACTGGTCCACCACGGAAAGGAAGTTGGACTGCTGTTCGTTGAGGGAGCCGACCTCGCCGCTGAGTATGACGGAGACGAAGCCCTTTATGGTGGTCAGCGGCGTCTTGAGCTCATGGCTGACCGTGGCCAGGAACTCGTCCTTAAGCTTGTTGAGCTGGGCCAGTTCCTGGGCGGTGCGGGTAGCGTTCTCGTAGAGCGTGGTCATCTCGATTATCATCGCCAGTTCGTCGGCGATGATGGTAAGGAACTCCAGCTGGTCCGGGGTGAAGAAATCGGGTTTCAGGCTGCCCACCCTCAGCACGCCGATAACCCTCTCGCCCAGGACTATAGGGACGATCATCAGCGAGCGTATATTCCAGAGCCTGGCGTGATGGCCTATGACGTCGGGGTCGTTCTGCGCGTCCGGGCTCATGAAAGGCTCGCGGTTGACGAAGGCGCGGACCGAGGCGGAGGAAGTGTTGGTTATCGGTATACTGTAGAGAAGCCTGTCGTCGTCCGGGATCCCGTAGGATCCGGGGTGAGCGACCAGTTCGTTGCGGGAATCGTCGTAGAGGAGCACGGCCGCGACGTCGGCTTCGGCTATCTTGGCCACGATGTTGAGCACGGCCGAGCAGCCCAGGCTCATGTCCTTCTCCACCCCGGTGGCCTTGGTCACCACTTCATAAAGGGCCTTGCGCTCCTTGGCGCGCTGGATCAGGCGGGAGCCGGCCGCGTCCAGTTCCTGGAGGACGGCGGAAAGCTCGCCCTTGAGCTGCTCCGTCTCCTTCTTGAGCGAAAAATTCTTCTCGGCCATGCGCCACACGGAATTAAGGTAAGGCATCAGGAAGCGCATATAGGGAAGAGCTTCCTCGACCTTCCCCGGTCCGGAATGGGCGAAAACCACTACGCGCTTATACCCGCCGTGCGAGGGCATGAATGGGCACAGGAGGGCGGCCCCCATGCCGGAGAAAAGCTCCCCGGAAGGGACGGGATCGAGCGGGGCCTGGAAAAGGAATTCGCCCTCGTTGACGCAGCGGTCCAGGGGCTCCCAGGCGAAAACCGTTCCGGCGGACTGGTCCCCGCGCTGGTCGCTGTAGAGACCCGCCACGCGCCAGCCTCCCCCGGACCTCTCGAAGGCGGCCAGTGCGCCGCCGGGAAAAAGCGCGTGCAGTTTTATGAAGTAATACTCGGCGATGTCGCAGTAATGCTCCTGGGAATCGGGGACGGAGGAGTGCTCCAGTGACTCCCGGGCGAATTCGGCGAAACCGGAGAGTTCCTTTTCCGCATGACGCAGGCGGCGCTCCGCCGGCAGCAGGTGCCGGAACTTCAGGTACCACCAGGCCGCGAAAGCCAGGACGGCCCCTAGTGTGATTGAAGCGAGCAAGTCGTGCATGGGATCTACGGCCCTACATCAGGTCCATCAGTAAACGCACGTAGGCGGACGGGGACTTAAGGCTGCTGCTGCTGAGCCAGGCGTTCTTGACCGAGTAGCTTCTGAGTATCCTTTCGGTTATGTGCCTGAACTCGGCTTCCTGCGCGCCCAGGGCCGACGAAGGCTGCGGCCCCAGTATCACAAGTCCGTTGACGTTCTTCTCGGCGGTAAAATTGCCTATCCTGAAGGGCGTGCCGTAAAGTTCGTCGGGGTCGTAGGATTCGGTAAAGACCTGGCTCCAGGAGACGGAGACTCCTAGTTCCTTCGCCCTGGCGGATGCGCTGTAAAGGGCGAACTTGGCTTCTTTTTCGTAGCCCTTGGGATAAAAAAGGCCCCACTTGAACCACTGGTTCTCCGCGGGCTGCCAGCCCATGGCCGAGCCGTAGTCGGCCTCGGAGACGGCTCCCGCGATCGCTGTCTCGGAGAGGCCGAGCAGCATATCCAGCATCTCCTTGTTGCCCTTTGATGCCATCGCGTTGCTGACATACTTCTCCAGCTTGCGCATCTGCTCGAGCGTGCGCGTGACGTCCCCGAAAGCCATCATCTTATCCACGAAGATGCGGTGGATCTCCTCGTCCGAAAGGGTGACGCCCATAGAGGTTATAAGGCCGGAAAGGATGGTCTTGTAGGCCGTAGGCGGCGGGACCTTCACGTCCACCATCCAGCCCTGGGAGAGCTGGAAGCCCAGAGAGTCCTCCAGCCCGGCCAGCGCCTTGGGCGGGAACACAGAGGAGACCACGATCTGCTTGTTGGCGGCCATGAAATCGTTGAGCCACTTGGAGATGTATTTCTTGTTCTCGCCCGTCAGCATCAGCAGGTGTACGTCGTCGATGACGAGCCCCTTGATGTAGGAGAACATCTTGTCCAGCTTCTCTATCGAGCCGTCCTTGATGGCCAATTCCACGCCTTTGGAGAAGCGGATGCCGTCGGTGACGAAAAGTTTATCCTGTCCCAGGGCCGCCGAGAGCCCGTAGGCGATGGAATGGATGAAATGCGTCTTGCCGGTGCCGGGCACGCCGAAGATAAGCAGCGGATTGTACATCGTGCCGGGACTTTCCACCACGGCCATGGCCGCGGCGTGGGCAAAACGGTTATAGGAACCCGACTGCAGGTTCTCGAAAGTGTAGGTCGGGACCAGCGGCATCTCGACTCCCCACTTTAGGCGGGTGCGGGAAGAGACCTCCGGGGAAGTCATGGAGGACGGCGCCGGCGCGGGCGCGGCCGGCTGCTCCGCCTTCTTTTCCTCCTGAGGCGGCGCCGCGGCGTCCGGCGGCTTCATCCTTCCGCTTACC
>DNQL01000144.1 GCA_003500765.1 Elusimicrobiota bacterium
TCTTCGCGCTCGGGCGCGGGAGGTCCGCGGACCTCGAGGAGGAGAGGGGGCGGATACTGGCCGCCCGGGCGGAGAAGCAGCCGCTGGACCTTCCTTCCGCCGGCAGCGTCTTCCGCAGGCCGCCCGGGGATTACGCCTCGCGGCTCATAGACGCGTGCGGGCTCAAGGGCCTCTCCCGCGGGGGGGCTATGGTCTCGGAGAAACACGCCGGTTTTATCGTTAACGCCGGCGGCGCTACCGCGGCGGATATAAAGGGCCTGATGGACGATGTCCGCGCCCGGGTGAAGGAGCGGACGGGCGTGGAACTGCGGCTGGAGCAGGTGCTGCTGGGAGAATTTTAGCGGCCGCGGAAGGTCTTTACCTGGAACTTGCCGGCGCCTATACTGATCCCGGCGAACAGCAGCGCGCCGCCGGCCAGCATCAGAGGCACGCCGATGAGCGCCCCTATCAGGCTGGCGCTGAGGAGAACGCCGGGCACCAGGAGTATTATGCCGGCTATTATCAGGACCGCGGAGGCCAGGTAACGCATCCTGGCAAGGAGCCCGTGCCCCTGCCCGGCCGGTCCGGACGGCCTTTCGCGGCGGGCGAAACCGTCAAAGACCACTTCGGGTTCTATGACTTCCTCGTGGTTCTTTCTTCCCGCCGGGGCGGCCGGCCGCAGGCTTTTGCTCATCCGGTAATTATACACCCAAAGCCCCTGCCGCGCAATGAAAAGTCAATATAACGCGTTTATAATATAGTATGCCTATGCGGCCTCGTATCCCACGCGCGCTGATATTCGTCTTTGCGGCGGCTTTTCCCTGCGCCGTCTTCGCCCAGTCCCGGCGCGTGAACCCGGCTTTCCTGCAATACGCCGCTTCCGCGGACGTGTCGGAGCCGTCTTCCCGGGTGCAGGTCCTTTCCGCTTCTTCTGAGCCTTCTTCCGAACCTTCGTCCACGCGCCCCAAGGGGCTGCGCCCTTCGCCGGTGGACCTTTACCATACCGCCGGTACGGATATAAGCGCTTCGTTCCGCCGTTCTTTCTCCCCGGCCGCCCTGCCGTCCAGCGGTTACGCTCCCGCCTACGATCTCAGGGATTACGGCAAGGTCACTCCCGTAAGGGACCAGGGGGCCAACGGCAACTGCTGGGCTTACGCCACTTACGCTTCGCTGGAGTCCAGCCTGCTTACCGCCGAGACCTGGGACTTCAACGAGTACCGCATGTCCACCACCCATGATTTCGACTGGACGATAGACGAAGGCGGCAACGCGTCGATGTCCGCCGCCTATCTCACCCGCTGGAGCGGGCCCATGACGGAGGGACAGTCCTCTCCTGTACGCAAGCACCTGCAGGGGATGACCTGGCTGCCGCCGGCCGCGGGGCCCAACGAGGCCGCTTTCAAGAACAATGTAAAGGCCGCGCTGACCGCGCATGGCGCGCTTTACGGCAGCATATATTCGGACAATAACGCCTTCCGCGATAATTCGACTCATTTTTACAACAGCAAGTGCACGGGAGGGCCTTTCACGGTGGGGGAGTGCTCGTGCAGCCCCGGGGGGGACTGCGGCGGGCACGCCATCACGCTGGTCGGCTGGGATGATAACTACGCGGCTTCCAATTTTACTACCGCCGCCCACGGCACGCCCGCCGGCAACGGGGCCTTCCTGGCCAAGAACAGCTGGGGGACCGGCTCCGGCGCCGCCGGCTATTTCTACATCTCGTACCACGACACCAGCGTCGGCGGAGAGACGGCCCTTTTCAACGAGGCGGAGGCCACGGATAATTACACGGCCATATACCAGTACGACCCGCTGGGCTATGTTTACAGGATAGGCAAGCAGGATATCGAGGGGACCGGCAGCCTTACGGAATGGATGGCCAATATCTTCACGGCTTCCGCCGACGGGCATATACGCGCGGCCGGCTTCTATACGACGGACGTCAACGCCGCCTACGAGGTATATGTCTATACCGGCGTCACCGCGGGCGTGCCGCGCAGCGGCGCGCTGGCCTGGAGCGGCAGCGGCACCCTGGCGGCGGCCGGCTATCACACCGTGCCCGTGGCCGGGGTAGTGCCGGTATCTTCGGGGCAGCGCTTCTCCGTCGTGGTGAAGCTTACCAACCCCTCGGACCAGTACCCGGTCGCCGTGGAGGCCAATACGCTGGACTGGGCCGCGCCGCAGGACTACAGTTCGGGCGCGACGGCTTCCGCGGGGCAGAGCTACGTGAGCTCCAACGGGTCCTCATGGACCGACCTGACCACGGTGCGCAACAGTTATTTCGGCGACGATTTCTACCGCTCCAATGTCTGCCTCAAGGCCTACGCCGACGCCGACGCCACCCCGCCGACTGCCGTCGGCGCCGTCTATGACGGCTCGGCCGCCGGTTCCGACATAGATAAGACCGGCTCCACCACGCAGCTTTCAGCCAACTGGACGGCCTCCTCCGACCCGGAAAGCGGCATAGCGCGCTACGATTACGCCATAGGGACCTATGCCGGCGGCACGGACGTGCGGACCTGGACCTCCAACGGGACTTCGCTGTCGGTGACGGCCTCGGGCCTTTCGCTCACCAACGGGATCACTTACTATTTCGGCGTCAGGGCGGTGAACGGGCTGGGGCTCTTTTCCTCGACCGCCTGGTCCGACGGCCAGATAGTGGACACCAGTACTCCGGGGGACGTGCCCTATGTCTATGACGGCACCGGTTACGATTCCGATTACGCCACCTCCCTGACGTCCCTCTCGGCCAACTGGGGGGCTTCGCCGTCGGAAGGCGTCACGGCCTACGAATACGCCATCGGCACCTCGCCCGGAGGGATCGATGTGTCCGGCTGGACCCCGGTCGGCGCGGCTCTTTCCGTCACGCGCACGGGGCTGTCCCTGGCCGAGAATGCGACCTATTATTTCTCGGTGAGGGCTTACAACGGATCCTCCGGCTTCTATTCCTCCGCGCTGTCTTCCGACGGCCAGCTGACCGACACGATAGCGCCCCGGGCCCGGGTGATAGTCCAGAGCGGCCTGCCTGCCGCGGGCGGGACTTTCTCGGCGCGCCTCGTCGTGGACGAAACCAACTCCCTCGCCGCCGAACCGGTCTTCTATTTCACGGACTCCGGCGGCCGCCGGGTTGACCTGGAACTCTCGCGCGTCAACGCCTCCACCTGGACCGCCTCGGCCTATATCGAGTCCTATTACTCCACCGGCACCGCCGCTTTTCATTTCTTGGCGCCGGACCCGGCGGGCAACGCGGGCTCGGCGATAGACTCCGGCGCCACTTTCCAGATAGACCTGTCGCTGGCCGGCGCCTCAGGCGGCCTGGTGTCGAACAGCGACGGTATGGCCGTCTCCATGCCGGCGGGGGCCGTGCCCGGCACTTACTTCGTGGAGATATCGACGGTGGCGGCCGCGCGCCGGCAATCCGCGGACGCTTCCTCCCCGGATTCCGTCGCTCTCTATCATTACGACCTCTCCCGGGAATTCCTGTCCTTCGACGCCTCCGGCCTGCCGATAACTTCTTTCTCCGCGGCGCCGACGCTGGTCCTCGCCTATCCCGACGCCGACAATGACGGCAGGATAGACGGCGACCTGGTCTCCGAAAGCCTGGCCTGGATCTATTACCTCGACGAGGCCGCGGGCCGCTGGGTCGCGCTGCCGTCGGTCACGCGCGACGCGTCGGGCAATACGCTGAGCGCTCCCGTCGAACATTTCTCGGTCTATTCAGTAAGGGTGTCGGCGTCGTCCGCCGGGGGGCTGGGCTCGCTCAAGGCCTACCCCAATCCCTGCGACATGCGGTTCTCGTCCGCCCTGACCATCGCCGGCGTTCCGGCCGACGCGGCGGACGTCCGTGTTTATATCTACAATTCCGCCGGCGAGCTGGTCAGGACGCTCTCGCGGGGCGACGGCGTAGGGACTTTCAACGAGGTTTCCTGGAACGGGCGGCTGGCCGGCGGGGAGAAAGCGGCCAGCGGTATCTATATATACCTGGTGAAGACCTCCAATTACGGCAAGGCGAGCGGGAAGTTCTACCTGGTCTGGTGAAGCTATGACGATTTTAGCCGCCATCATCGCCCTGCTTCTGCCCGCCGCCCCCGCCGCGGCGAAGAGCGGCGTGGAGGCCATGCCTTTCCTAAAGCTCGACGCGGGTCCCCGGCCGGCCTCCATGGGCGGAGCTTACTGCGCCTCGGGGGACGACGCGGTCGCGGTCTTCTATAATCCGGCTTCGGCGGGACTTGTCGGCCGCCACGAGGCCTACCTGGGGCATAACGAATGGCTGGAGGGGATGCGGGTCGAGAGCGGCTCTTATGTCCACCCGCACGGCTACCGCCTGACTTTCTTCGGCTCGCTGAACGCGCTGTTCAGCGGCGCCATGAGGAAATACGACGCACTGGGCACCCGGCTGGAAGACTTCGACGCGCGCGAGTACGCGCTGGCCGGGGGGGCGGCGTATTACCTTGGCGCCGGCTTCCATTTCGGTGCCGCGGTCAAACTGCTGAACCAGTCGGTGGGGGGGAGCGGCGGCGCGGGATGGGCGGGGGACGCCGGCCTTCTGAAGAAATGGGACCGCTGGACGGCCGGGGCCTCGGTCTCGAATTTCGGCGGGAAGATATCTGTCGGTTCGGAGTCTTTCGAAGTGCCCCTGATACTCAGGGCCGGCGCCGCTTTCAGGCCGCTCGACAAGGTGACGATAGCGGGGGAAGGGGTGAAGAACGGCGAGGCCGGGTTCGAAGGCGCCCTCGGCGGCGAGCTGGCCCTGCCTTCGGGAGCGGGACAGGTCTTTTTTATCCGCGCCGGGCTGCGTTCCGGCCGCGACGAGAACACCGGTCCCGGAGTTTCGGCGGGGCTGGGTATGCGGACCGGCCCGCTCGGCCTGGATTATTCCTTCTCTCCCTACGGAGACCTGGGCGGCGCCCACCGTCTTTCGCTTTCTTTTTTGTTCGGCGCCCGGCGTCCCCCCGATCTCGCCAAAAAGCCGTACGCCCCGGCCCGCGACGCCCGCCCTTACTGGAGCGAGGAAAAGCCCGCCCCGCGCTCGCCCTCGTCCCGTCCTGCCGACAGGCCGGCGTCCAG
>DNQL01000155.1 GCA_003500765.1 Elusimicrobiota bacterium
CGGCGGCTTCGGCGTCGGGGGCCCGGCCGGGAGTTTCCGCCGCTCCGGCGGCGTCCCCGGCACGCTGATAATTATCCGGCGCGGCGGTCTTTTCCCGTTTTCCGCAGGCGCCCAGCAGCAGCGGCGCCGCCAATACCAGCGGCACCATGGTCTTCAAGCCTCTCATAGCGTAACCTCCATCCGGATGTCCTGAACCGTAACGGCGGCGGGAGCCGGCCCTAGTTGAGTTCCCGGCTTATATGCTTCCAGGCGTCTTTCAGGTCCTTGGCCAGGCGGTTCAGCTCTTCGGCGCCGACCTCGCCGGCCTTCGAATAGCGGGCCGTGACCTCGTCTACGATCTTGTAGTATTCCCGCTGGTTTATCTTCTTTATCTCTTCCGCTTTTTCCAGGACCTCGCCCTTGAGTTTGAGCATCCAGCCGGAGACCTTCTCCCTGTTCTCTTTTCCGTGCTTGCCGTAGAACAGGTAAGTTCCCAGCGCCGCGACCGCCGCCAGCCCCACCCCCGCTTCCACCATCTTGCTCGTCTTTGACATAGTTCCTCCCTTTCGTCTTAAAAACCGGTATACATACTGTCGCTAAACCATACCATAGGCGCGATGGCCCGGCAATCCGGATTAGTACCGAAGACGGCGGTGAAAACTACCCATGAGCGCGGTTCCGTCTTTACCGCGCGGGAGGGACGTCTTCGACGGCCGCCGCGGGCCCCAGCAGGACGGCGAGCCACCGCGTGCTCCTGTGGGTCTCGAAAGCGAACTTCAGCGCCATCGTCAGGGGAATACAGAGCACCGCCCCTATCAGCCCCAGCATCCTGCCCCAGAAGATAAGCGAGAGGAAGACCACCAGGGCGGACAGGGACAGCTTCTTCCCCATGAGCTTCGGCTCCACCACGTTGCCGATAATGAAGTTGACCGCCACATACCCCGCCGCCACCAGGGCGGCCCTGCCGGGCCCGTACTGCACCAGGGTCAGGCAGACCGCGGGGATGCCGGCGATGATGGAGCCCACATGCGGGATATAGAGCAGCAGAAAGGCCAGGAAAGCCCAGAGCACCGGGGAATCCACCCCGAGGACAGCGAGCCAGAGACCGAGCAGGAGGCCGGCGCCCGAGGCCAGCGCGGTCTTGACCAGCATGTAGCGCCGGAGCTCCCCGATGAACCTGGTGAACTCCGGGAAACGCTGCCGGGGATCGCCGAGCACGGCGCGCAGTTTCGCGGGAAAGCCCGACGCTTCGAGCAGGATGAACATCACCGTGAGCATGATCAGGACCGCGTTGGAGACGGCCGCCCCCAGCCCGCCGAGCGCTTCGGCCGCGTAGCGCATAGCCGCCGCCGGGTTGAGGTATTCCACCAGGACCTTGTCGGTGACGGCGAAGCCCTTTGCGGCCAGCGCCGCGCTGATCGACGCGGCCTGGTCCTGTATGCTCTGCTGGTAGGCGGGAAGGGAGGCGTTAAAGCCGCTGAGCGAGACGCCCACGAACACCCCCACGACCGTCATCAGCGCCACCATCCCCGAGAGAACGGCCAGCACGGCCGGCACGGAAGGCAGCCCTTTTTTTTCCAGCCACAGCACCGGCGGCGTCCCCAGGGCGGCCAGGAATACCGCCACGAGGGAGGAGACCAGGGCGGACTGCGCCAGGTTTACCCCCCAGATCACGACCACTAGGGCGGCCGCCATTACGAGCAGGCGCGTCCCGCCGGGAAAATTGATATCTTCCGTCATCCGCGGCCGACCTCCTCCGGTGAACTATTTCCGCGACGCCGCCCCGGGCGCCTAATCCAGGGTCATCAGGTTCCTGACGCGTTTTACCCCGTTTACATCCTCGGCGATCTTGCCGACGAGATCTATTTCGGCCGTGCTGCCCGCTTTGCCGGAGAGCGTGACGACCCCGCGCTTCGTCGCTACCGAGGCGCGGACGGCGCCGGTGGACCGGTGCAGCAGCAGGGCCAGTTTGACCTGCGCGGTGATGGAAGCGTCGTCTATCTTCTCCCCGACCGACCCGCGCGGGTTCTCCGGGGCGGGGGCCACGACCATTTCGTTCCTCACTTCCGATATGCCCTCGATGTCTTGGGCGTAGCCGGTGACCAGGTCTTTCTGCGCCTGGCTCTCCGCCCTGCCCCGCAGGGTGGCGATACCGTCTTTAACCTCCACCTCGGTCCTGCTTTCCCGCGCGCCGCGGCGGAAGAGCAGCGTTATCTTGAGCTTGTCGCTGAGCCAGGCGTCCGAACTGGGAGTGGGCGCGCCGGTCACCTCCAGCTCATTTATCACGTGCCTGACCCCGGGGAGATTGGCCACGGTCTCCTGGGCCAGCGATTTGCGGGAAACCTCCGCCACGCCGCCCGTCAGCGTGACGACCCCGTCCTTAGAGGATATCTTTATGTCGTCGCCGGCGAGGTAGGTCCTGAACACATAGGAATTCCTGGCCGCGTCCACGATACGGACGTCCAGTTTGGCCGCGAAGGCCGGCCCGCCGAGCGCGAACAGCGCGGCGGCGGCCGCGATGATGAGATGCGAAACTTTCATATCAGGTTCTCCTTAAGTGGCGGCGCGGGTCCGGCCGCGCTCATGCCGCGCCAAGCCTTTCGGTTTTTGCCCGCGCGGCCATGTGTGATAAGTATAGCCCATGGCCGGTTTTTCATCTATCGGGAATTGTGCCCCGCGTAATACGTATTTATACGGATACCGGCGTTTTCAGGTCCGGCGGGGCCCGGCGGTTTTTTTCCGTCGGAGATGGGGCGCCGGGCGGCTGCGCGGGGCATAATGCGCGGAGGGCTTTTCCCGGGTCCGGGACGCGGCATGAGGCGCCCGGTCATTGACTTGCCCGGGCGCCTACGGCTACTATATCCTCAGGGGGGGTACGGCGTATGAAAAACAAGACCGGCGGCAAAATTAGGATCTTCCTGGTGGACGACCATCCCGTGGTGCGCGACGGCGTGCGCGCCTGCCTGTCAGCGCAGGCCGCTTTCGAGGTGGTCGGGGAAGCCTCCGACGATAAAGAGGCGCTGCGCAAGATGGTCAAGGCGCGCCCCGACATCATAATACTGGACATCAGCCTGCCCGGCCTCGACGGGGGCGAGCTGGCCCGGCGGATGCGCCAGGCCGTGCCAGGCGCCAGGATCATAGTGTTCAGCATCCACGCCAGCCGGGAGTACGTGGTGCGCATGGCGCATTGCGGGGCGCACGGCTACGTGATGAAGGACAGGCCTCCCTCCGAGCTCGTGGAGGCCATACGCCAGGTCCACAAAGGCGGGCTGTTCTTCCCCCCGGAAATGGCGGACGCTATCCTGGCCCCCGCCGAAGCCGGTCCCGCCCGGGGCGCCGTCCTGACGCCGCGGGAGACGGAAGTCCTTTCGCTGCTGGCCGAGGGCCTGGCCAACAAGCAGGTGGCGCGCAAGCTGGGCATCAGCGTGCGCACCGCCGAGACTCACCGGGAGCATATCTCGCATAAGTTAAACATCCTTACCGTCTCCGGGCTGACGAAGTACGCCATCCAGCACGGACTGACCTCGTTGAAGACCCCGGCGGAATAACACCCGGCGGGCGGCCGCGCCGGTTTTCCCGCCGGGCCGCGTCCCCCCCCCCGGGCGGTACTTTCTTGCTATGATGTAACCATCCCGACGGGGGTTTATGAAAATATCCGGCAAGAGCAAGTCCTTCCATGTAGTCGCCATCGGCGCTTCGGCCGGCGGCCTGAAAGCTTTCGAGGAACTCCTGGCCGCCCTGCCGCCCAGGCCGGGCATGGCATTCGTGCTGGTCCCCCACCTGGCCCCCCGGTATGAAAGCCATTTATCGGAGATACTCTCCCGCGACAGCCGCCTCCCCGTCCGGGAAGTCAGGAGCGGCGACAAAGTACGCCCCGACCAGATCTACATCATCCCCCCCGACCGCGCGATGCTCATAAAGAAGGGCGTCCTTCAACTGCACTCTTCCGGCCGCAAGTCGGAATGGCGCAACCCCATCGACAGTTTCTTCACCTCGCTGGCCGCCGACCAGGGCAAAAAAGCCGTCGGCGTGCTCCTGTCGGGAGAAGGCACGGACGGCACCGAGGGCATGCGCGCCATCAAAGCGGCCGGCGGCGTCACTTTCGCGCAGAACGGCGGCACCGCGGCCCATTTCAGTATGCCCCGCTCGGCCGCCGCGGCTGGCTGGGCGGACTTCGTCCTCTCCCCGGCCGGGATCGCCAAAAAGATCATCTCCGTAAGGACGGGCGCCGTCCATAAGGCGGCCGCGCCGTACGCGAAGCCCGCCGAAGACGCCATGAGCGGCATCCTGGAACTGCTGCGCGCGGCCAAGGGCGTGGAGTTCGGGCTCTATAAGCGCAGCACCCTGCGCCGCCGCATCCAGCGGCGCATGGCCCTTAAAAAGATCCGCGACGCGGAAGCTTATTTCCGCAGGCTGAAAACGGACCGCGGCGAACTGGAGCTGCTCTACAGCGACGTCCTCATTTCCGTGACCTCTTTTTTCCGGGAGCCGGAGTCTTTCCGGGACCTCAAGCGCTTCATCTACCCGCGCCTCCTGAAGAAGCGGGCCCACGGCGCCCCGCTGCGCATCTGGGTACCCGGCTGCTCCACCGGCGAAGAGGCCTACTCGCACGCCATGAACCTGGTCGAATTCCTCGGCGAGCGCGCCGCCGCCGTGCCTTTCCAGATCTTCGCCACCGACGTAAACCCCGCCGTCGTCGAGCGGGCCCGGGCCGGGCTTTACCCGGCCAGGATCAAGAACGACCTCGCCCCCGAGCGGCTCAAGCGCTTCTTCCTGCGGACGGAGAGCGGCTACAGCGTCGCGCCCGCCATACGGGAGCGCTGCATCTTCGCGGCGAAGGACCTGGTCAAAGACCCGCCCTTCATAAACCTGGACCTCATCAGCTGCCGCAACCTCCTCATCTACCTCGGCCCGTCGCTGCAGGAAAAAGCCCTCAAGATCTTCCATTACGCCCTGAAGCCCGGCGGCGTCCTGATGCTGGGCCGCTCCGAGTCCATAGGCGGCCTCTCCGGGTCTTTTTCCCAGCTCGACGCCGGGAAGAAAGTCTTTTCGGAGCGCGCCCCGGGGTCCAGGATACTTCCGGACTTCGGACCGACGGGCCGCTTCCTGGAGCCCGAGACCGCTTTTAAGACCGCCGCTTACGGCGGGCCGGAGCGGGGCAAGCCGGCCCCCGACGCCCCGTACCTGCAGGAGGAGCTGGCCCGCGTGCTGCCGGCCCGCTACCTCCCCAACGGCGTCATCGTCAACGGTGAAATGGAGATACTCCGCTTCCTGGGCGACACCTCCCGCTACCTCCGGCCCGCTCCCGGCAAGCCCAGTCTGAACCTGCGCAGCATGGCCCCGGGCGAACTGCTGCTGGAACTGCGCGCGGCCATACACGTGGCCAAGCGGTCGGCCTGCGCCGTGCGCAAGGACCTCCCGCCCTCCCCCGGCGCGGCCGGACTGCGCGTGGAGATACTGCCCATAAAGGTTCCCGGCCAGGACAAGAACTATTTCCTCGTCCTTTTCGAAGAGGCTCCCCCGGCGGCCCCCGGCGGAGCCCCGCGCGAGAAAAAACCCACCGCTAAAGAAAACCGCCGGGTCATCGAGCTTAAAGAAGACCTCGCGGTTTCCGGGGAGAACCTCAAGGCCATCATCGAGGAGCAGGAGACCACCAACGCCAGGCTTAAGGACACCAACGAGGAACTGCTCTCCAGCAACGAAGAACTGCAGAGCGTCAACGAGGAGTTCGAGACCGCCAAAGAGGAACTGCAGTCGGCCAACGAAGAGCTGGTCGTCGCCAACGAGGAGGCCGTGCGCACCAACCAGGTCCTCAGCCTTTCAAATGCGGACCTCACTAACCTGCTGGCCAGCATCGACATCCCCGTGATAATGCTGGGGGCAGACCTGGCCGTCCGCCGCTTCACGCCTTCGGCAGAGTCCGCGTTCGGCCTCGCCGCGGATACGGTCGGGCGCGACGTCAGGAACATCGGCCTCCCGTTCCGCTTGCCGGAACTGCGAAAACTGCTGCTGGGTGTGGTAAAGAGCGGCGCCGCCCGGGAGCTGGAAGCGCGGGATACGGGCGGCCGCTGGTACAGCCTTCTCCTGCGGCCCTACCGCACTGAAAAAGGCAGGACCGAAGGCGCCGTAATGGCCTTCCTCGACATACATAACCGCAAACTTTCGGAAAAGACCCTGTTGCGCCTGGCCACGCTGGTGCGCGATTCCAACGACGCCGTCATCATCCGCGACCTCAAAGACCGCATTCTCGCCTGGAATAAGGGCGCGCAGCTCATGTACGGCTATACCGCCGGGGAGGCCATAGGCATGAACGTCGGCCGCCTCATGCCGGAGAACGCCAAAATAGGCACGCGGGACCTGCTGCGCCTGTCCGAGCGCGGCAGGACGGCGGCCCCCATCGCCACCAAACGCCTGACCAAGGACGGCCGGGTACTGGACGTGCTTTTCACCGTCACCCTGCTGTGCGACGACAAGGGCGAGCCGGCCGAGATAGCCGTCACGGAACGCGATATAACCGAGCAAAGGAAGGCCGAAGGGGAAATGAGGCGCCTGCACGCCAGCGTGGTCTCCGCCCAGGAGACCGAGCGCAAGCGGATCGCCCGCGACCTGCACGACGGAGTCGGGCAGATACTTTCTGGCGTAAAGTTCAGGCTGGAGGCCCTTTCCGGCGATCCCGCCGCCCGCGGCGCCGCGCCCCGGGGTATCCTCGACGTCAGTTCTTCCCTGAACAAGGCGATAGCCGAGATACGCCGCGTCTCCGAGAACCTGATGCCTTCGGAACTGGAGAACCTGGGCCTCGCGCCGGCCCTGCGCACCCTCTGCCGCGACTTCAAGGCCGGGGGGATCCGCCTCGAACTGCGCATAGGGCAGCTGCCTGAAAAGATAGCGCCGGACCTGGCGCTGGCGCTGTTCCGCGTCACGCAGGAAGCGCTCAACAATACGGCGAAACATTCACGGGCCACCAGGCTCTCCGTCTCGCTGTCCGTAAAAGGCGGCGTACTCCTGCTCAATATCAGCGATAACGGCAGGGGAGTCTCCCCCGGCGGCTCCCGCCCGTCAGGCAGGGGGCTCGGCCTTCACAGCATGCGGGAGCGGGCCGAAGCTGTCGGAGGCTCGTTCGAACTAACCTCGTCGCCGAAAACAGGAACACGCATAACGGTGCGGGTCCCGGCGGACCCGCCCGCGCGAGGGCATGAATGAAAAAGAAACCCCGGGCCAGGATAAAGGTTTTCCTCGTTGACGACCACCCCTCCGTGCGCGAGGGAGTGCGCAACTGCCTGACGGGGCAGGGCTCGTTCCTGGTGGTGGGCGAGGCCGAGGACGCGGCCGACGCGCTGCGTAAAGTAAAAAAGGCCGCGCCCGACGTTATCCTCCTCGACGTCAATCTCCCCACCCTCGACGGCGGCGAACTGGCCCGGCGGCTGCGCCTGGCCGCTCCCGGCGCCAGGATACTCGCTTTCAGCATGCACTCCAGCCAGGAATACGTGGTGCGCATGGCGCGCTGCGGCGCGCACGGCTACGTCACCAAGGACCAGCCCACGCATAAGCTCGTCGAGGCCATAGAGCAGGTGCACCGCGGCGGGCTTTATTTCCCCCCCGGCATGGCCGACGCCATCCTGTCCCCGGGCGCCGCGCCCGCGCCCGGGCCCGCCCTGACCGCGCGCGAAAAAGAAGTGCTGTCCCTGCTGGCCGAAGGCCTGGCCAACAAGCAGGTGGCGCGCAGGCTGGGCCTCAGCGTTCGCACCGCCGAGACCCACCGCGAACATCTTTCCCGCAAGCTCGGCATCTCGAGTATTTCCGGGCTTACGAAATACGCCATCCAGCACGGGCTGACATCCCTGTCGGACCCCGCGCAAAAGAAATCTCCGTAATACACCCGTCTCCCACGGGTACAATTCCTAATTGGCGGCGCCGGCCGTTTAGCGGTATGCTCTTGATAAGCCCGATAAGAACGGGCATCAGGGGGACGGCCGGTGAAGCGAACAGGAGACGACAAGATAAGGGTGCTGCTGGTGGACGATCATCCCGTCGTGCGCGAGGGGGTGCGCGCCTACCTGTCCGCCCGCGGCATAGAGGTGGCCGGCGAGGCCGCCGACGCGGG
>DNQL01000152.1 GCA_003500765.1 Elusimicrobiota bacterium
ACGAGCCCGCCGCGGATCCCGCGGCCGGAACCTCCCCCGCGGAAACCGCAGACTCCGAGGCCGTCACCGCCTCCGCCGAAACCGACGCCGCCGCCGGGGAGGGAGAGGAAGGGGAACCGAGGGACGGCAACTGAGCCGGCTCCCGGCCCGCCGGACGGCCGCGCCGTTCCGACATTTTTGACCTATGCCTGAAATAAGAAAGGACCCCGTTTTCGGCCAGTGGGTGATCATCGCCTCCGAGAGAGGGCGCCGCCCCAACGAGTTCGCCCTCCCGCCCGAGGCTGCCTCCTCCGTCGTCTGCCCTTTCTGCCCAGGCCGCGAGGACCAGACCCCCCCGACGGTCTGCCAATGCGACGGCGCCGACGGCAAGTGGAAGATCCGCGTCGTTTCCAATAAATTCCCCGCGCTCACGCCCGAGCCGCCGCCGCGCTGCTCCGAGGCCGGTCCCTACCAGAGCGAGGAGGGCCTGGGTATACACGAGGTCATAATCGAGACCCCGATCCACGACCTGCACATGGACAGGATGGACGAGGCCGATCTCGCCGCCGTGCTGTCCACCTATGTCGACCGCATAAAGGCCCTCAAGAAGGACCCGCGCATCAAGTACGTGATGATCTTCAAGAACCACGGCCGCAACGCCGGGGCCAGCCTCTCGCACCCGCATTCTCAGCTGGTGGGGATGCCCATGGTCCCTACCCGGCTGTCGCAGGAGATAGAGGGCGCCGCCAAGTACATGGCCGAGAAAGGATCCTGCGTCTATTGCGACATGGCCGCCGCGGAGCTGGAAGGAGGCAAGCGCCTCATCCTCCGCAAAGGTCCCTTCGTCGCCATCGCGCCGTACGCCAGCCGATTCTCCTTCGAGACCTGGATCATGCCCGTGGAGCACGCCAGCCATTTCGAGGATATCGCCCCGTCGGACATCCCCGCGCTGGCCGCGACGCTCAAGGAAGTCCTCTCCAGGCTCAACTCCTCCGTGGAGGGGCTGGCCTATAACCTGATAATCCATACCACGCCGGTGCACGCGCCGCAGGCCGCGCATTACCACTGGCACATAGAGATCATGCCCAAGCTGGCTCATGTGGCCGGCTTCGAATGGGGCACCGGGTTCTATATCAATACCGTCTCGCCCGAGGACGCGGCCGAGACGCTGCGCGCCGGCAAAAAACACAAAGGATGACGCCATGAAGATACTGGTAGCGGCAAGCGAAGCATTCCCTTTCTGCAAGACCGGCGGCCTGGGCGACGTGGCCGGGGCGCTGGCCCAGGTCTTCGCCCGCGCCGAGGGCAACGAGGTGGCGCTCTTCCTGCCGCGCTACCGCAATATAGGCGGCGGCGCCTTCTCGTTCAAAGCCGTGGGAGGCAGTTTCCTCATCCCGATAGGCGGCCGCATGGAGACGGCCACTCTCAGCCACGTGCAGTGGGGCAAGGTGAGCGTCTACTTCGTGGAGAATCAGAAATATTTCGACAGGCCCGGCATCTACCGCACTGCCTACGGCGATTTCGAGGACAACGACGAAAGGTTCATCTTCTTCACGCGCGCGGTGCTGGAGGGGGCCAAGTTCATAGGCTTCAAGCCCGACGTGATACACTGCCACGACTGGCAGACCGGACTGCTGCCGGCTTACCTCAGGACCTCCTACCAGATAGACTCGTTCTACGCCAAGACGGCGACGATGTTCACGATACACAATATCGCCTACCAGGGCATGTTCGGCCGCGACACCTTCCTCAAGGCAGGTTTCAACTGGACGGACTTCACCCCGGAGAAACTGGAGTTCTACGGCGGGATCAATTTCCTCAAGGCCGGCGTAGCGATGGCCGATACCGTGACCACGGTCAGCCCCACCTACGCGGCCGAGATACAGCACCTGCCCGACTTCGGCAAGGGGCTGGAAGGCGTCCTGCGGCACCGCTCGTCGGACCTCTTCGGCATCATCAACGGCATCGACGAGGAGATCTGGGACCCGGCCACCGACACCTTCATCGAGCGCGGCTACGACTTCAGGAGCTATACGCGCGGCAAGGCGGCCTGCAAGAAGGCCCTGCAGGAGGAATGCGGCCTGGAGCAGGACAAGAACCTGGTGCTGGCCGGCGTCGTCTCGCGGCTCGACAGCCAGAAGGGGCTGGACCTTATCCTGGAGACGGTTCCCGAATTCCTGGAGAATATGCAGCTGGTGGTGCTGGGCGTGGGCGACCCGGCCCTGACCGAGGGCTTCAAGCGGCTGGCCGCGGCCAACCCGGGGCGCGTGTATTTCAAGCCCGGCTTCGACGAGGGCTTCGCGCACAAGATCTACGCGGGCACCGACATCTTCCTGATGCCTTCCCGGTTCGAGCCCTGCGGGCTGAGCCAGATGATCTCGATGCGCTACGGCTCGCTGCCGGTGGTCACGCGCACGGGCGGGCTCAAGGACACGGTCAATTACAACGGCGAGCCCAAGGATTCCAATGGCTTCGCCATAGACGCTCCCGACGCGGACCAGCTGCGGTCCATACTGGGGCATATAGTCTCCATGTTCAAGTGGCGCGATCTCTGGACCTCCATGGTCAAGAACGCGATGAAGGGCGACTATTCCTGGACCCGCTCCGCGGCCGACTACCTTAAGCTCTTCAGCATCGCCTGGCAGAAAAAGCAGTTGTAAACAACGTCCCCCTTAGACCCCTGAGACCCAGGCCCGGCCTGGGTCTTTCGCTTCTGGCGGAGGGGAGCGTCATAACGGATAATATAGTGATGGGTACAAAATACCTTAAGGGCCCCGTTTTCGCGCTGCTGATGGCGGCGCTTCCTTTGGCGGCTTTCGCGCAGCAGGCCCCGGCCATGCCGGATCTTCCGCCCATGCCGACTACCGGCGATATGGGGACCCTGCCGGCTCCCCCGGCCGTACCCGCGCCCCCGCAGATAATAGGCGGCCCCGTCCCGGCGCCCG
>DNQL01000263.1 GCA_003500765.1 Elusimicrobiota bacterium
CTACAACTTCACCACCCTCGCCCTTCTAAAGGGCTGGACCTGGCAGGTTGTCCTGACGGATGTCGCCTGGGGCACGCTGCTGACAGCCGCCGCAGCCCTGGCCGGCTTCGCCGCCGCGGGGGGGAAGTAGCGGCGCGGACCGCCGCGCGATACCATGGAGATACTTGCGCCCGCGGGGTCCAAAGAATCCTTCCTCGCCGCCATCAAGGCGGGCGCTGACTCCGTCTATGTCGGGCTCAAGGAATTCAACGCGCGTCAAAGCGCTCCCAACCTGGACCTTCACGACCTGGCGGTCCTGACGGGCTACGCCCACTCCCGGAACGTCAAAGTCTACCTCACGCTCAACATACTCCTGAAACACGAGGAAATCAACGACGCCGTCAGGCTGCTCTCCCGCGTCTCCGCTATCGGCGTCGACGCCGTTATAGTCCAGGACCTGGGCCTGGCCCGCATAATAAAGGATTTTTTTCCGGAACTGAGGCTTCACGCCAGCACCCAGTTGGCCTGCCACAACTCCGCCGGGGCGAAAGTGCTGGCCGGGCTGGGTTTCAGGCGCGTCGTCCTGGCCAGGGAACTGACCCTCTCCGAGGTCAAGCTGATAACGGGTTCTAACAAGTCCATCGAGTACGAGATCTTCGTGCACGGAGCGCTCTGTTTCTCGATATCGGGGATGTGCCTTTTCTCGTCGCTGATAGGCGGCAACAGCGGCAACCGCGGCCGCTGCACGCAGCCCTGCCGCAGGCTCTGGCGCGGCAGGAAGACGGAGGGCTACCTCTTCTCGCCGAAGGACCTGGAGCTCATAGACCATCTTGAAAAGATACGCAAGACCGGCGTCGGCTCGCTGAAAATAGAAGGACGGATGCGCAGCAGCGAGTACGTTTACCGGGCGGTTTCCCAGTACAGGACAGGCCGGAAGGGCGAGGACCTGGGACGGCGCAAGACCTCCTGCTTGTTCTCCGGGCGGGACGACAAACTCTTCGAGCCGGGAGAAGCGCAATGCCTGGGGATCAGGATAGGGTCACTGCCGGACTTCAAGGCCAAAAGAGGCGACCGGGTACGCGTCGTGGACCCGAAGACCGACCGCAGCTGCATATTCAAATACGGCCTGGAAAAACCGGACCTTAAAGACTTCCGAAAAGGGTCTCCCGTCTACCTGGCCGGGACGGCGGATTTCGACGGAGAAGCCCTGGCCGGGGAGCTGGAAGCTATTTACCGCGCCTACCAGGCCAAAGCCGCCGGCGCCGGGGTTCCCGCCAACCAGTATACCAGCCTTATAGCCAGGGTCTGGCCCGCGCAGCCGCGGCAGAAGGAAAAACTGCGTTTCCGTATAGACGACGCCGCCTGGCTGGAACTCCTGGGGGGCGAAAACATTATTTTCGCCGTGAACCGGGACAATCTCCGGCATATCCCGTCGAACGCGGCGGTCGAACTGCCGCCTTTCATAGCGGAGCGGGAAATGAAGGACTACCGGCACATCCGCGCCGGGGAATATGTCCTCAACAATATTTCCCACTTCGACATGGTTCCCGACGGGGCGGTAAAGATAGCGGGACCCTGGTTATACGCCTGGAACGCCTACGCGGCCAGGGCGCTCAAAGACCTGGGGGTCAGCGCTTTCTTCACGTCCTGGGAAGACGACGCGCTGAATATCGGGCGCCTTAAATTTCCGCTGATAGTCACGCTCTTCGGCAAGCCGGTCATAACCCGGTCCCGCATGCTGACCAGGGACCAGGATTACGGCGCGGTCCGGTCCGAAGAGACCGGGATAGAACTGGACCAGGGCATGGAGGGGGGGCTGAGCGTGCTGGTCGGCAAGGACCCGGTCATGCTCTTCAACGCGAAAGACAAACTCAGGAGCGTCGGCGTGAACGAATTCTGCGTCGACCTCAGCCGCATAAAGCCGGACAGGAAACTGCTGGCGGAACTGCGGGCCGCCTATGCGGGCGGCAGGAATTTCGGGAACTCCGTCTCCTTCAATTTCAGGCGGGGCGTGAAGTAAGCGCCCGCCCGGTCAATATACTTTTCCGTCCCGTATCTCGAGCGTCCTGTCGGCCGCTTTTGCCAGGTCCAGGTTATGCGTCACCATCAGCACGGCGACGCCCTTTTCGGTCAACCCTTTCAGTATATCCTTTATCTCTCCCGCGCGGCGGCTGTCGAGGTTGCCCGTCGGCTCGTCGGCCAGCATGACCCGCGGCCGGTTTATGAGGGCGCGGGCTATAGCCACGCGCTGCATCTCGCCGCCCGACAGTTCGCCGGGAAGATGTTCCTCCCTGCGCTCCAGGCCCAGCAGCCGCATCAGCTCCCGCGGGTTCCAGGCCGACTCGCCGATGTAGAAAGCGCCCGGCAGCATTATGTTCTCCATCACCGTCAGCGTGGGCACCAGGTAGAATTTCTGGAAGACGTAGCCGTAGAACCGGCGGCGCACCAGCGTCAGCTCGCCCTCGGGCAGTTCGCGGTGGCCGCCGAAGACCAGCTCGCCTCCGACGCGCAGCGTGCCCGAGGTCGGGTTGTCCAGGCAGCCCAGCATATTGAGCAGCGTCGTCTTGCCCGAGCCCGATGGCCCGATGATGGCGGTCATTTCGCCGGCCTTTATGTCTATCGAAACGCCGTCCACCGCGTGCACGTCCTCCGAGCCGCGGCGGTAGGTCTTGCGCAGGTCCTTCGCGGAGATCAGTATCTCTTTGGTCATATCACTGCTCCCCTTCTATGCGTATGGCTTCCAGCGGCCGCACCCGCGCGGCCCGCCAGGCGGGGTAAAGCCCGCTGAGCAGGCCGCCNNCCGCCGTTATGAGGACGAAGGCGAAACCGGTTATACCGGCGTCCAGCGCGACCAGCGCCCCGTTGGGCGCGTAAGGCAGGAAGTAGCGCACCGCCGCCTCGCTGAGGCCCGCCGTGACGAAGGCCAGCGCTATCCCGGCGGCGCCGCCCAGGCCGCAGAGTATCGCGGTCTCCGTCCAGATGAGCTTGAAGATGTCGAAAGGCATCGCCCCCATGCTCTTTATGATGCCGATCTCGGCGTAGCGCTCCATCACCGACATCAGCACGGTGTTGATCACGCCGGCCATGGCGATTATCAGCGCTATGACGGCTATACCCATGACTATGACGCGCGCGCTGTTGACCAGGTTCATGATCGTGGACTTTACCTGCGCCATGGAGACCACCTGCACATCGGGCAGGTCGTAGAGCTTGTTCTCGAAGGCCGGGATATCGGCCTCCTTCTTCACCTTTATCCCGAGGCCGGTAAGCTTGCCCTTGCGGTCGAACATCTCGCGCACCGCGCCGAGCGGCATGAATATGGTCCCGTCGTCCTGGGTGCCGGAGCGCTTGAGCACGCCCACGACCTTGACCGGTTTCTCGACCCCGATTATCAGCATCAGGTCGCCGGCCTCGCGCGTCTCGAGCTCGGCCGCCTCGTAGCCCAGTACGGCCTCGTAGGCCTTGTCGTCGGTGAACCAGCCGCCCTGCTTGAACTCCAGGTACGGTTTCATCGACGGGAAGGTCGCCGGGTCCACGCCCAGGTAGGCGGCTATCGCGCCGTTCTCGCCCTTGTCCGGATCGAAGACGCCGTGCATCAGCATCGGGGTCACCTTCTCCACCTCGGGATGCTTGTAGACGTCTTTGACTATGGACTCGTCCATGTAGCGCAGCCCCGTGCCGCCCTTGAGCATCAGCGTGGCGGCCTCGTAAGGGCAGCCCTTGGCCGTCAGCAGCACCTGGAAGCCCATATTGTCTATGTCGCGGCTGAGCCCCTGCTGGTAGCCCTTATTGAAGCCCAGCAGCGTGGCCAGCACCCAGGCCGACAGCATGATGCCGCCGGCGGTGAGCGCGGTGCGCGTCTTCTTGCGCAGCAGGTTCTTGTAAGCTATGGAATATACGTTCATTTTTTGCTCCCGGAGAACACGAGCTCGTCCATCAGTATGAGGTTCTTCTTGACTGCCCGCATGACGTTGGGAAAGTCCGCGGCCGCCTTCTTCGAAGCCTTTATCGCGGCCGCCGGGGCTCCCGGCTTCGCCGCGCCCTTCAAGGGGTCATAGCCGGCGAAGTCCGGCAGCGACAGTCCTTCGAACTGGGCGGCGAACTCCTTCGAGCGCAGGTCCTTCGCCGCGCGCGAGGTGAGTTTCTGTATGTAGAAAGACTTTATGACGCCGGCCCGGTCCAGGGCGAGGAAGACCTGTATGCCGCCGAACTGCCCCTTCTGGTTCACGCCGTGTATGTGGCCGAGCGGCTCGGTGCCCCTGTATATGTCGTATACGGTATAAGGCACGTCGATGGTCTCATAGAGGCCCTTGAACTTGTCGCCGAGCCGCTTCTCTATGCGGGCGAGCATCTCCTCTCCGCCGGCCGCTTTGACGTTCAGGTAGCGGACCTTGTAGCCGGTCGAGGAGGGGAAAAGCCTCTCCACGTCGCGGTCCGGGTCGTTGAGGTCGCAGCCTACGGCCGCGAAGGCCGGCGCGGCCCAGGCGGAGAGAATGAGAATCGAAAGCATCCTCTTCATGAAACCCCCTTATATCGGTATATAGTAATAGACCTGCGCGACGGCGCGCCTGTCCATGGCCGTCTCGTCGTACTCGAACATGGCGCGCAGCGTCATATACGGGGTAGCGGCGTAAGAGGCGCCGGCGGCCAGGGCCCAGCCCTCCATCCCTTCCATGCCGTCGTATACGGACTGGCCTTCCAGTTTGAGCCTGCCCTCGCCGAGCAGGTTCAGGCCTAAGCGCGCCAGGAGCGCGGAGTAATTCATCCCGGACTTTTTGCCCGCGCGCAGGTCCGCGCGCAGCTCCCAGCGGTCCCAGAGCAGGGCGTAGTCGGCGCCGAAAGCGGAATAGCTCTTCTCGACGCCGTTCATAAGCTCGTAGCCCATCACGGACGGGGTCTCGCCCAGGGAAGCGTAGAGCCCGAGCGTCCTGTTGTCGCGGTTAAGGACGCCCAACCCGGTCCGGGCCGAGGCCAGCCAGCCGCCGGCG
>DNQL01000154.1 GCA_003500765.1 Elusimicrobiota bacterium
CGCGCCTGGCCGAGGCCGGGCTGGAGGCCGACGTGGTGGCCGGGTTCAGCGTGGGGGCGCTCAACGGCGCCTCCTACTGTTTCGGGCGCACGGACGAGCTGGAGGATATCTGGGCCGGCATGCGCCCGGAGATGATACTCAAGGCCAGGCCTTCCTACCGGCGTATGCCGCTCGACCTGCATTCCGGCATGTCCGCCGGCCCGCTGGCCCGCGCCGGCCAGCGTATGCAGGACCAGCTGGCCAAATTCAGCCTCTTTTCGGCGGAGCCTCTCTACGCCCTGGTGGAATCCTGGCTGGGGGGTAAGGACCTTCCTTTCGCGCGCCGGACCGTTTTCTACGTCATAAGCCATTGCGTCGAGCGCCGGCTTCCACAGATCTTCCGTTTCGACGGCAGGGCCGGGGGTTCCAGGATCGCTTTCAACGACGCGCTGATCTCCAGCTGCGCCATACCGTCGGTGTTCCCGCCGGTCACCTGGTTCGACGAGGGGAAGAAACGCCACCTGGTCGACGGCGGAGTGATAGGCCTGGCTACGATCAACCTCAACGTCCTCGAAGGCTGCCGTACCGTGATCATGTTGAGCAACTCGCGCGAGGAGGAGATCAATTTCAAGGGGTCCGGCTGGATGAGCTTCTTCGAGAACAAGGCGCGCCGCATGCTGGCGGTCCATTCGCAGAAGATATACGAATCCAGGGTCCTCATACGCTCCAATCCCGAGGTTCATCTGCTCAAGCCGCAGGAGGACCTGGGTATGGGCATCCTCGAGCTGGACGGGGCCAAGTGCCGCCGCGCCTTCGAAGTCGGCGAGAAAGCCGCCATGGATTTCATAGCCGGGCTGGAGTCACGGGGATGATAGATCCGCATTCGTTGCAGGGATCGCTGCTGCTCGGCGGTTTCGGCGTCTTCATCGGGGTGCTGGGTTCCGCCCTGGGTATAGGCGGCGGCGTTTTCACCGTGCCGGTGCTGGTGCTGGCTCTGGGCCTGCCGATGCACCAGGCCGTGGGGGTTTCGCTGGTGGCTATAGCCGCCGCCTCCAGCGCCGTCGCCTCGGTCAATGTGGAGCGCGGCCTGACCAATCTCCGCCTCGGCATAGTCTTCGAGACCACGATGGCGCTGGGCTCGCTGTTCTCGGCGCTCATCGCCAGCCGCCTGCCCCCCGGGGTACTGCAGACGGCTTTCGCCCTGGCGCTCCTGCCCATCTCGTTCTCCATGTTCCTGAGGGGGCGTAAGGCTCTGCGCGCCGGGCCTCCCCCGGACCTGCTGCCGGACGGTCAGGCCTCTTCCTTCGATTCCGAGTTCTTCGATCACTCCGTGAACGGGCGGAGGAGCTACTCCGTGAAGAACGTGATACCCGCCTCGTTCCTCTCTTTCTTCGGAGGGGGGCTTAGCGGCCTGCTCGGCCTGGGCGGCGGCGTCGTGCAGGTTCCCGTGATGACCATGCTCTGCGGCGTGCCTATGAAGGCGGCGGCCGCCACCAGCAATTTCATGATAGGCGTCTCCGCCGCGGCCAGCGCTTTCGTCTATTACCGCAGGGGGCACATCCCGGCCGACATCTGCGGCGTCATAGTGGTGGGAGTGCTGATAGGTTCCTTCGCGGGCATGAGCCTGCTCTACAAGGCCCGCTCCGAGAGGCTGCAGATGGTGTTCGCGGCCGCGATGCTGATAATAGCGGTGAAGATGCTCATATGGTGAAAACCGCGTATTCCGAAAAAGACCTTTCAAAACTCATACAGCGCGTCCTGCAGGCGGGCGTGCTGCTCAGCGCGCTCTGCTTCCTGCTCGGGGCGGCCTGGCGCGGTTCCCCGGCGGGCGAGACGTTTTCGCGCGCGGGCGTGATGGTCCTCCTGGTCACCCCCGCAGCCAGGGTGGCGGCCCTGCTCTACGGCTACGCGCGTTCGCGCCAATACCTTTTCGCCCTCTCCGCCTTCATCGTGCTGGCGCTGCTGGGGGCCGCCGCGCTGGTATGATTTTGATAAGATAGGCTGAAGCAATGAAACATCTCGCGATACTGATCCTCTCTCTCTCTCTGGCCCCGTCCCCGTCGGGTGCGGCCGAGCCCGGCAACGGCGGCGGCCCGGAGCCGGAACTTTTCACTCTCGGGCCGGAGATAGACGCGGCCTATGAGAAGGGAATAGCCCTGATGTACCGCCTGGAATTCGACGCGGCGGAAGAGGTCTTCCAGGATGTGATAAACGTTTCCAGCTCCCATCCGGCCGGCTATTTCGCCATGACGGCGCTCTACTGGTGGAGGGCCGCCCAGAATTTCGACGTGCAGTCGAGCTCCACGGATTACGAGGCGGAATTCCTGCGGCACGCCGACGAGACCGTCAGGATCTCGGAGCTGATGCTGAAGTCCGGGGGCCGCAGGGACCACGCCCTTTTCTTTCTCGGCAGCGCGCACGGCCTCAAGGGCCGCTGGTACGCCCTGCAGCGCAGCTGGTGGAAGTCCTATGTCAGCGGGAACAAGGGCAGGAAGATGCTCAAAAAATGCGTCGAGATCAGCCCCTCGATCTACGACGCCTACCTCGGCCTGGGCATTTTCGACTATTACGCCGACACTCTGCCCGGCGTGCTGGGCGTGGCCGCGCTTATCTTCGTTCGCGGCGACAGGGAGCGCGGCATCGATCAGGTGCGGCTGGCCATGGCGAAGGGACGCTTCTTTCCCACCGAGGCGCGCATCTTCCTCATCGATATCCTGACCCGCCATGAAAAAGACCTCGAGGCGGCCCTGGTTGAATCCCGACTTCTGAGGGCCAGCGACCCGGACAACTCCTTCTTCTGGCTGGGAGAGATACTGACGCTCGTTCACGCCAGGGAATGGGACCGGGCCTTCGATGAATGCATGAAGTTCCTGACGGCCCATCTGGGGACGAAGCACCCCTGGATGTCGCAGCAGCTCTCGCTGGTCTATCTGCAGGCCGGCGACGCCAAACTGGCGCTTAATAAGCCGGCCGAAGCCGCCGCCTGGTTCACGCAGGGGATAGAGAACACCGCCTACCCCGCCAAGGGGTGGGTGACTTACTGCTATCTCAGGCGCGGGCAGGCTTTCGATATCATGGGCAGGCGCGAGGAAGCGCTGAAAGACTACAGGACGGTGCTTGAGCGGGATAATTTCTGGGATTCGCGGCTTTACGCCGGCCGGGCAGTCAAGGAAGCCCCGGGCTTTCCCGAAGTATACCGCCAGATAACCGAGGAATAGCGGAGGTTTACATGAAGAAAAGCGATTTTACCGCGGTAGTCCCCGTCGCCGGGGCCGGCACCAGGCTGCGCCCCCACACTTACACCTATCCCAAGGTGCTGCTCACCGTCGGCAATAAGCCGATCATCGGGCATATTCTCGACGACCTGGCGGCCGCCGGCATAAAGAAGGTCTGCATGGTCACCGGCTACCTGGGCGACAAGATAAAGGACTATGTCTCTTCCGCCTATCCCGGGCTGGCCGTTACCTACGTAGAGCAGCCCGACCCCAAAGGCCTGGGCCACGCGATCTGGCTGACCCGCGGCCGCGTCACCGGCCCGGTGCTGGTCATGCTGGGCGATACCATCCTCTCGGCCGATCTCTCCAAGTTCCTGGGCGGGCGCGAGGACTGCATCGCCGTGAAGGAAGTGGCCGACCCGCGCCGCTTCGGCGTCGTAGAGGTGAAGAACGGCTATATTTCGGCCATGGTGGAGAAGCCCGAGAAGCCGCGCACCAACCTGGCCATCGTCGGTATTTACGCCTTCCGCGACTCCTCGCGGCTCTACGGCAGCCTGCAGCGGCTGGTGGACTCCGGGACTACGACCAGGGGGGAGATACAGTTCACCGACGCGATGGCCATGATGGTCAGGAACGGTCACCGGATAAAGCCGGTGCGCATCGAGGGCTGGTACGACTGCGGCAAGCCGGAGACCCTGCTGGAGACGAACCGCTTCATCCTGGACCGGGGCGGCTTCAGGGCGAAGGCCCCCGGCTGCCTGGTCATACCGCCGGTGTACATCGCGCGGGGCGCGCGGGTGTCCGGTTCTATAATAGGGCCGCACGTCTCGGTCGGCGCCGGCTGCCGGATAGAGCGGTCCATAATCTCGGATTCGATAATCAACGAAGGGGCGCAGGTGTCCGACATAAACCTGTCGGGTTCCCTTATAGGCCCCAGCGCGGTCGCGGCCGGCCGCAAGGACAGGCTCAACGTGGGCGAGAATTCAGAGGTGAGTTTCTAGGATCCGGCTTTCCAGTCCAGCGCCGTTATGCGCCGCAGCGCCTCGTAGAGCCTGGAGTCCGGTTCCGTCAGCGAGAAGCGCACATAGCCCTCGCCGCAGCGGCCGAAGCCCGAGCCCGGCGCTGCCAGCACCGCGGCCTTTTCCAGCATAAGACAGACGGAATCTATCGACTTCATGTCGGCGGGCGGCCGCGCCCAGACGAAGCAGCTGCCGCCGGGCCGCCGCAGCCTCCAGCCCGCCTTCTCCAGACCCGAACAGAACTTCTCCGCGCGCGCGGCGAACTTTTTCCTTACGGGCGGGACTATCCGTTCGTGGTGGTCAAGGCCCCAGGCCGCGGCGTTCTGTATGGCGTTGAAAGGCCCCGAATCTATGTTCTCCTTGAGGGAGTTTATCGCCCGCACCAGCTCGCCGTTGCCGACTACCCAGCCTATGCGCCAGCCCGCCATGCAGTAGGTCTTGGAGACCGAATAGAATTCCACGGCCGCTTCGCGCGCGCCCGGGACCTGCAGTATGCTGGGCGCCGGCTCGCCGAAATAGAGGTCGCAGTATGCCGCGTCCTGGGCGATGATCACCGAATGCTTCTTCGCCCAGCGCACCAGCTCTTTATAAAAGTCGAGGCTGGCGTCCGCCCCCGTGGGATTGTTGGGGTAGTTCAGGAAAAAAAGTTTCGCTTTATCCGCGACCCGGGAAGGGATTTTGGCGAGGTCGGGCAGGAACCCGTTCTTCTCCTCCAGCGCCACGTCGTGTACGCGGCCCCCGGCCAGTACGACGCCTGTCCGGTAGGTGGGATAGGTCGGGTCCGGTATCAGGCAGAGGTCGCCCGGGTCCATCACGGCCAGCGGCAGGTGGGCGATGCCCTCCTTGGAACCGATAAGTATCGAGACCTCGTCGGAAGGGTGGAAGACCAGGCCGTGGCGGCGCTTATGCCAGTCGGCGACGGCCTTGCGCAGCGCCGCGTTGCCCTTGGTATTGGGATAGCGGTGATTGGCGGCCTTCTTCACCTCGGCGGCGGCCCTGGCCACTATGCCCCGGTCGGTGGGGATGTCGGGGTCTCCGACGGCCAGGCTGATTATGTCCCTGCCCTTGGCCCTCTCGGCCGCGGCCTGCCGGTAGAGTTCCTCGAACAGGAAAGGTTTGAACTGCCTGAAATTACGGCTGAATTTTATTTTCATGCTTTCCCCGAAAGCTCTTTGATCCTGGCCAGGACTTTTTTTGCGCCGTAGCATTTGAATTTAAGTTCTTTGCCGCCGCCTTTAACGGTAATGGTGTCCATGAAAATAGCGGGCTCATGCGTGACTTCCGTTATCTCCGCGAGGGGTATCCTGACGTCGGGTATTGGGGAGTGGAAGGCTTTGTTCATGGCGTTGACGGAGAATGTTACCGAGGCGGTAGTGACATATATCCGTCCTCCTACCCAGAGACCGCCGTGTTTCTTGCGGAAAGAGGCCAGTGTGCTGTCCACGGCGCTCCCGAGCATAGAGCCTTCGACTCCTCCGAACACGGCCACGCCCGGGGAGACTTCCGCGTCCGGGATCAAAGCGTTGCAGAGCTTGTCTATCAGTATCTCTTCCTTGTCCATGGACGGAGTCTCCTTTGTCAGCAACAGGTGTCGCAGGAGGAATCCTTACGCAGTTCGCTCTCCACCTGGAAAACGGAATGTTTTATGCCGAACCGCTCAGCCGCCAGGCAGGAGGCCTCTTTCAGGGCGGGCTGCTGCCTGGCCGGGTCCTTCACTATCAGGTGAGCGGTGAGGGCGTTGAAGCCGGACGAGAGGCTCCAGGCGTGCAGGTCGTGCACGCCGCTGACGCCGTCTATGCCCAGGAGCGCCTTCTTCACCGCCTCCATTGAAAGGCCTCGCGGCGCGCCCTCCATCAATATATGGAACGCCTCCAGCAGCAGCCGGGTAGAGCTGAAGAGTATGAGCGCGATTATAAGCAGCGAGACTATCGTGTCGGCCGTGTACCAGCCCGTGAAATATATGATCGCGCCCGCGACGATGGCCGCGACCGAGCCGGCCAGGTCGCTGAGCACGTGCAGGAAGGCGCCGCGGATATTTATGTTCTCGCCGCTGTGGCGATGCAGTATCCAGGCGCAGGCCAGGTTGGCCAGCAGGCCGGCGAAAGCTATCGCCAGCATGGGGACGGACAGCACGGGCACGGGGTTGTGGAAGCGCTCCCAGACCTCGCGCAGCATGAAGCCGCAGAGCAGCCAGAGCAGCAGGGCGTTGCCCAGCGCGGCCACCACTTCGGCCCGGCGGTAGCCGTAGGTGCGTTTCGAGTCGGGTTTGAGAGAGGCCAGGCGGGAGGCGATGAAGCTCATGCCCAGCGCCGCGGCGTCGGTCAGCATGTGCATGGCGTCGCTGAGCAGCGCCATGCTGCCGGTCAGCAGGCCGCCCACGGCCTCGAGAGCCATGAAGCCGGCGGTTATGAAAAAGGCCCAGGTTATGGCGCGCCGGTGCGCGCCGGCGCCGTGAGCGTGCTGGCGTCCCGCGGCCCCGTGGTCGTGCCCGTGAT
>DNQL01000217.1 GCA_003500765.1 Elusimicrobiota bacterium
GTCCGACGACGTGGATTTCCTGGTCTCCGGCGACCCCCTGCCCCTGGCGCGGGCCTTCGCCGCGGGCGGCAGCATAACCCCTTTCGAAAAATTCCGCACCGTCCGGGCCTTCATGCCCGACGGCCGCAGGTTCGATTTCGCCGGCTTCCGGCGCGAGGTATATCCCGCGCCCGCGAAGCTGCCGGTGGTGGAGCCGGCCTCCTCGCTGGCCGAGGACCTGCTGCGCCGCGATTTCACCTGCAACGCCATGGCGGTCTCGCTGCTGCCCGCCTCTATCGGCGAAGTGGCCGATCCCCACGGCGGCGCAGCCGACATAAAGGCCGGCCTGCTGCGCGTCCTGCACCCGAAAAGTTTCGAGGACGATCCCACCCGGCTTTACCGGGCCGCCCGCTTCGCCGGGCGTTTTGGGTGGAAGCTGGAAAACTCCACCCGGGAAGCCGCCTTGGCCGCGGTTAAGGCCGGCTTGCCGGGGCTGCTCAGCCGCGAACGCCTGCGCAACGAGCTGCTGAAGATCCTCAAGGAAAAAGATCCCGTGCCCGCGCTGGACCTACTCCGGGATCTCGGTGCGCTGAAGTTCATTCATCCGGCGTTTTCCTACCCGGCCGGCTTCCTGCGCGCGAACCCTTCTAATGCGGACCGCCTGGCCGGTATTGCGCGGACAATGGGCACAGAGGGGCTGTCTTTTCTGAAATCCCTGAACTTGTCCCGCAAGGAACGGAATCTATTGGCCGTCATCGCGGGCTTAGAGAGGCCTCGTGCTTGACCTCGCGGCCGTCGAGTCTATAAAGGGGGAACGATGAAGTTTCTGACCATCCTGCTTTGCGGCGCCTGCGTCGCCTACGCGGCCGACACGGGTCCCGAGCCCCTGAAGCCGTTCGCCGTACTGGACACCGACCTGGTCAAGGAAGGCTCCACCCTCACCCGCAGCCGGCAGTGGCCGGACTTTTACTGGACGCTCAACGATTCCGGAGGCAAGCCCAATATCTACGCCGTCTCCCCGGAGGGCAAGCTGATCAGGCCGGCCTGGGTGCGCAAGTACTCCGGGGTGAACGTGGCCGAAGCCAGGAACGTGGACTGGGAGGCGATGACGTCCGACGACAAGGGCAACCTGATAATCGGCGATTTCGGAAATAACATGAACTTCCGGCGCGACCAGGCCCTCTATGTCCTGCCCGAGCCCTGGCCGCTGGACGCGGTGGAGACCCATTATACGGCCAAGTACCTTTTCCGCTATCCGGACATGAAGAAATTCCCGCCGGAGAAACAGAACTTCGACGGGGAGTCCATGTTCTTCGCTCGCGGTTCGCTCTACATACTGACCAAACACCGCAGCGACACCCGCACCAAGCTTTACCGCTTCGGCGAATTGAAGACCGGCCAGATGAACGTGCCGGAGCTGCTGGGCGACTTCGACGCCGGCGACATGGTCACCGACGCCGAGGCCGACGGGGACGGCAAAAAGCTGGCCGTGCTGACCTATTCCGGCGCCTGGCTTTTCGAGCGTCCCTCCAGGGGCGACAATTATTTCGAGGGGAAAAAGGCCTTCCTCCCCTTCCGGGCCGGACAATGCGAAGGCATAGCCTTCCACGACGATTCGCTGCTGATAACAAACGAAGAGCGGGAGCTGTTCCGCGTGCCGCTCTCCTCTTTCAAGCTCCGCTAAAAGGATAAAAAATATGAGCAAAAAGATCTCGCCGGAGGAATACAGGCTCCTGGTGGAGCAGGCGCCCATCCTTATCTGGCGGGCCGGCACGGACGCCAAGTGCGACTATTTCAACGAGCGCTGGCTGTCCTTCACGGGGCGCACGATGGAGCAGGAGTCCGGCGACGGCTGGGCCGAGGGCGTTCACCCGGACGACTTCAAGCGCTGCGTGGACTATTACCTGGAACATTTCAAGGCCCGGAAGACCTTCGAGATGGACTACCGCCTGCGCCGCCATGACGGGGCGTACCGCTGGCTCTTCGACCGGGGCGTGCCGTTCTATCTGCCGGACGGCGAATTCGGCGGTTTCATAGGCAGCTGTATCGATATCACGGAGCGTAAAACGGCCCAGGACTCCCTTAAAATAGCCAGGGAGCGGGAACTTTCCAGCCTGCGCGGCCTGCTGCCCATATGTTCCGGCTGCAAGAAGATAAAGGACGGTAAGGGCAACTGGGAGAGCGTTGAGAAGTACGTCGCCGAACACGCCGAAGTGGATTTCAGCCACAGCCTCTGCCCCGAGTGCATGGCCAGGCTTTACCCGGAGCACAAGGACTGACCGGTGGGCGTAACTGTTGCGCTAAGCGGGCGGAGGTTGTACGGGCGAGGGCTTCGAAGCCGGGTTATGCGTAAATTTTTGGTGAGCGGCGTAAAAAGAGAAACATAGCGTTAGCGGGTCTTTGTGCCCGGGAGTGTGCGTGGATTACATCTATTTTGTGGGCGGTGTCCTGCTTTTTATATCCTCGGCCGTTTGTTCCCTGCTGGCCAGGGAGGGCGACGGCCTGGCTGATTGGCGGCTGATCGGCGGGTCCGCGCTCCTGCTGGGTGCCAGGAGGGCTCTCGGCTTCGCCGCCTATACGCAGGGCCTGGTCATTGGCTGGCCGGAGGCGGAATTGCTGTGCCTGGCCGGCGCGCTGTTTCTGTTGGCCGAGGCCGGCCGACGCGCCTGGAAGTTCAATCCGCTCTATTTCTACTCGCCCCTTGCGGTACTTTTCGCCGCCGGCCTTAACTACGGCGTGGCCGGGGGTGACCTGGGCGCCCGTCTGGCGTTCGGCCTGACCGGCGGGCTTCTGGTCTCATATCGTTTCTTCGGCAGCCGGGGCGCCCATAGATCCGCCTGCGCCCGCCGGGCCGTGCTGCTGATGACCGCGGGAATGGCGCTCTACTCGCTTTTCTCGGCGGTTACGCCGCCGGCCTCCGCTTTCCTTTACGCCGCCTCGCTGAACATTGTCTCCGTATCCCGTTCCCTGGGGTTCGGCGCGGAATATCTCAGCATGATGCTGCTCGGCCTGATGGGCGCCGGGGTCTGGGTCTATTTTTTTACCAGCAGGGACGGATGCTCTTTATGGGCCACCCGGGCGGGCAGGACGGGACTGGCCGCCGCCGCCGTGTTCCTGTCGATATTCGCGGCGGGTTGGGCTTTGACCGAAAAAACGAGCGCCTCGGCCGAACGTGAATTTTCCCGGCATCTCTCGCTGCAGGCGCGGATCCTGGCCGGCAGGTTCGCCGGACTCACGCTGCGCGCCGACGCGGCCGCGGAAGCCCTCTCCGGCTCGCCGCTCCTCCTGGAGTACCTTGGGAAGGGCGGCCCGGTCTCCAGGGCCGGCGCCGAGTCGGCGCTGGACCGTTACTGCGGTTCCCACCGGCTTTCAGTCTGCTACCTGATGGACATGAACGGCAGGACTCTCCTTGCCTCCAACCGCGGCGAGCCGGACAGTTTCGTGGGAAAAAACTACTCTTTCCGCCCTTATTTCGCCGCGGCCGCCGCTGGCGGGCGGGGGGTGGGGCTGGCCGTTGGGCTTACATCCGGGGAGCGCGGTTATTACGCCGCCGCGCCGGTGCGGTTAAGGTCCGGCGTGATGGCCGGGGTCGCCGCGGTAAAGATAAATGTCTCCGACATCGCTCCGGAGATGGCCGCGGCGGATAAGGCTTTCCTGGTCAGTCCCGAAGGCGTTATCTTCATGTCCGCGGACCGGGCGGATCTGTTCAGGACCCTTTGGCCCGTGCCGGCGGAACGGCGGGCGGAGCTCGCCTCCTCGCGGCAGTACCTCAGCGTCCGCTTCGACCCGGTCCTTCCCGCTGAGATCGCCGAAGGCGGCAGGGTAGCCATCGATGGAAAGGAGTTTGTCGCGCGCCGGGTACTGGTCGGCCCGGAGGGCTGGTCTCTGGTGGTCATGCAGAGCGGGACGCCCGTGCACATGGCCCGGCTCGCCGCCATATCGGCCGCCGCCGTGGCGGCGCTGCTGTCGATCATATTCTTCGTCTTCTATTCTCTTTCCGAGTCCGCCAGGGATAAAGCCGAGGAAGCGCTGCGGCTGAAAGAGCAGGTGGGGTCGCTTGAGGGTATCATCTCCATCTGCGCGTCCTGCAAGAAGATACGTGACGACAAGGGATACTGGAACCAGGTGGAGGCGTACATCGCGAGGCATCCGGAATCCTCTTTCAGCCACGCCCTGTGCCCGGCCTGCGCGCGCAAGCTTTACCCGGAATATTGCGATGACAAAGCCGGCGGCGGGGAGGGCGGGAAATGAGGCGGCGCGCCGGCGAGCCGGACCTCCCCCACACCGGCAATTTCGCCAGGGGCGGCTATGAGACCGTCTTTTTGGTCTTCATGCTGGCCATCGCCTTCTTCATGCGGGGGAACCCGCGGATAGTCTATCCCGACATACTGCACCTGTTCCTGCTGCTGATGATCTCCAACCTGCTCTTCAACTGGTTCGCGCCGCGGCTGGGCCGCCGCGAGGCCTGGCTGGTGGAGCTGGTCCTGCTGCTGAACATGCTGATCATTACCGGCATCGTCAGGTTCTCGGGCGGCAGCGAGTCGTATTTCTGGGTACTCTACCTGCTCCCGCTTTTCGCGGCCGCCCTGGCCGTAAAACTTTTCGACGTGGTCAGTTCCCTGCTGTTCTGCTCGCTGGCCGTCATCTATTTCAGCAAGCCCCTGCAGGCCTGGGACATAACCGAAGCTTTCGGCGTTACGGTCAAGCTTTCTATTTTCGTCCTGTCCGCCGCCGTGCTTTACCGCACGGCCCTTTCCAAGCTCCGGGCCGACGAGCATCTCCTGGTCAAGAAAATGGAGGCCGAACGGCTGGCAAGAGAGCTTTCCGAAAGCAGGACGAACCTGGTCATGGACTCTTCGGCCACTGAAGTGGGCCGGATGGTGTCGGGCGTCCTGCACGACCTGGGCAATCCTCTTTCGGTCATCATGCTCAGCGCGGAGGTCATGTCCGTGGAGGAGGAGCGGGACCAGGGCAATGTGGACCGGATACTGCGGGCCGCCCGCTACGCCAAGGCCATGCTCTCCAACGCCATGGGCATAGTGAGGGGGAGGGAATACGTTTTCGAGAAGTCGGATTTCAGGGACGCCGCCTTGAAGGCCCTGGCTCTGGTGGATTTCCAGGCCCGGCGCAAGAACGTGGCGATAAACCCCGCTATCCCGGAGGACCTGCCCGGGGCCGTCACAAGCAAGGTCCATATCGAAAGAGTTTTCATGAACCTGCTCTCCAACGCGTTGTCTTTCTCTCCGGAAGGCTCGTCCGTGGTTTTACGCGTGGAAGCGGCCGGGCAGAGGATAATATCGCTGGTGGAGGACTCGGGCCCCGGTTTCCCGGAGGAGATGATAAAGAAGGGAGTCAGGGCCTTCACCACCACCCGCAAAGAGCAGGGGGGGACCGGTCTGGGGCTTTTTGTCGCCGACGAGATAGTCCGCCGCCACGGCGGCGAGCTGTTCATCTCCAACGCCCCCGGCGGCGGGGGACGGGTCATCTTCGAGATCCCTTTATCGGGACCGCCCGCCCCGCCGGCCAAGGACTGATTTTCAGGCCGCCGCGCTTCCGCGCGCGGCTCCCTTCAGCGTGGCCGCGGCCTTCTCTATAGAGTAGGGTTTCTCCATGAAAGAGTGCCCTCCCTTCTCCACCAGGGCCAGCAGGTCCTGGTTCTCCAGGTAACCGGTGGTGAAAACGAACTTGACGCGCGGGTTCACGGCCCGGAATTTCTCCACGGCGTCCGGCGACTTGCCGTCGGGCAGTACTATATCGGCGAAGATGAGGTCGTAGGCGCCTTTCGCCTCTTCGAACATCAGGAGGGCTTCGTCCAGTCTGCCTGCCGGAGATACTTCGAATCCGGCTGCCCTGAGCGCCTTGGAGGCCACCGCCCGCAGCTCGTGGTAGTCCTCTATCATCAGCACGCGTATGCCCCCGCTGGCCCCGGCCGCCGCGGTCCGCTCCGGCAGCGCGGCCGCGGGTTTTCCGCTGAGCGGTATGTATATCCTGACCGAGGTCCCCTTGTCCGGCTCGGAAGAGATCTCAATTTCGCCGCCGTGCTGCTTGATCATGCCGTAAACTATCGAGAGGCCCAGTCCGGTCCCTTTGCCGCGCGTCTTGGTGGTATAGAAAGGCTCGATAGCCCGCCTGGCCTGCTCCGCGGTCATTCCTCTGCCGGTGTCGCGCACTTCTATCATGGCGCAGGAGGCGGGGGCCCCGGCCGAAAGGAGCCGCTTTGGGCAGGGGGCCTCGGCGGTCCTGATCAGCAGTTCTCCACCGTCCGGCATGGCGTCGCGCGCGTTGGCCGCAAGGTTCATCAGTACCTGCTCTATCCGCGTGGCGTCGCACATGACGGAGAGTTCGCCGGGAGAAGTTTCCTCGCGCAGGGATACGCGTTCGCCGACTATGCGCTTTATCAGCCGGGCCGTATCGGCCGCGACGGCGCGCAGGTCATGCGCTTCCAGACTGAGCCTCTCTCTCCGGCTGAAAGTCAGCAACTGTTTGGTTATCTCCGCCCCGCGCTGCCCGGCCTTGCGTATCTCCTGTATATCCTCTTTGAGCGTCCCCTCCTCCAACGTGGACAGTATGATGGAGGTGTAGCCTTCTATGGCGCCGAGGATGTTATTGAAGTCGTGGGCCATGCCCGCGGCGAAGGAACCGAGCGCTTCCATCTTCTGCGACTGCTCCAGCTGCTCCCGCAGTTCGGCCTCTTCCCGTTCGGCCCTCTTCCGCGCCAGCGCCGCCTGGACGGCGGAGGGCAGCCGCGCCAGCCTGTCCTTTATAAGATAATCGCTGGCGCCCATCTTCATGAGTTCGGCGGCCTTGTCGTCCTCCAGGTTGCCGGTGACGATTATAAAGGGAATGCCGGGGGCTAGTTCGCGGCGCAGCTCAAGCGCCGCCTCGCAGCTGAAATTAGGGAGACGGCCGTCGGAGACTATTATGTCCGGCCGCGAGCCCAGCAGATGCTTGCGGAAATCCGAGGGATTGTCCGCCGTGAGCAGAGAGAACTCCATGCCCGACAGGCGGAGGGTCTGGTCGATGAGGTTGATGTCGCTTTCAGAGTCTTCTACAAGCAGGATGTTGTTCATATTCCCTCGCTGGCGCTCCGGCGGCGCGGATTATTATTAGTATAAAAATCCTGACCCTTTCAGGCAATCCCCTTTTCGGGGTGTCTCGGGCTAATCCCTGAGGCGACGGAGCAGCTTCTCGGCGCTATAGGGTTTCTGGATGAAGATGTAGCCGAGAGAGGAGGCTTTGGCCTGGTCCATCCGGCCTTCGGAGTGGCCGCTCATAAGTATGACGCGGATGCGCGGATTCCTGGAGCGGGCGTATCCCGCCAGTTCCGGTCCCGTCCTGCCCGGCATCATGACGTCGGAGACCAGCGCGTCGAAATCGCCGCCGGCCAGAAGCCTCTCGGCCTCCAGGCCGTCGGCCGCCTCGGCGACGCTGTGCCCTTCCGCCTTCAGCATCCTGACCGTCATCACGCGCAGGTCCTCGTCGTCCTCGGCCAACAGCACGCGCAGCGGGCC